>NZ_JAUBRI010000071.1:0-33400 GCF_036701795.1 Microcoleus sp. N9_A1 | reverse complement strand
AAAATAGCTCAGTGCCAGGTTAATCATAAATTAAAGCTCTTTTCCCGCAACAACGGAAAAGGGCTTTAGTTTTTTGGGGAGTTACAGATGTTTATAATATGACAAGTGCGTAAGTCCAGAGCTTGTTGCGTATTTGAAGACGAGTACGAATTATCCCAGGCCATCATTAAAGGAGTTAATGCTAGAGCCAAATCAGGCAATTACCAAGTCGAACGTTTTATATTTAATTAGGTTGACTTACTTAATCTCCATTTCAAGGTAGTATATGGGTAATAAAAAACTATCGACTTTGGCAGATTTATGTTTCAAAGCATTACTTATCAAATAAATGGTTCTTCTTCCTTCTTGTCATATTTAGTAATAGTATTAGGCTTTACTAGCATAGCGTCTATACTGAGTTGGCGATGGTGGAAAGGAAAGGAAACGTATAAATCGCTACAATCACTCCCTTCGCCTCCCCAATATTGGGTGTTAGGAAATCTGCCACAAGTATTAGCAGCAGTAAAACAGAAGAAATTATTTCAGCTATTTTTTGATTGGAGCCAGCAGCTAGGCCCGATGTACGTCATCTGGAATGGCAGGACTCCATCTGTGATTTTAAGTAAACCAAAAGTAATTGAAGATACCATTATCAATGGGATGAGAGATGGTAGCTTAATTAGATCCCAGCAAGTACGTCAAGCATGGAACGATATCAGCGGTTCTATTATGCTCGGAGAAACTGCAACGGAGTGGCAGTGGCGACGCCAGGCTTGGAATCCAGAATTTAGTTCCAGCAATATTTCCAAATATCTGGAAATAATTAGCGAAGCTTGCGAACAAGTCATTGAGACACTGAAACAAGTTGCCCCCCCAAAAGAGGTGGAGGTAGATCCTGTGTTTGTGGAACTAACAATGAGGGTGATTTCCTCTTTTGTACTAGGTATTCCTGTAGATAGAAATAGTACCAGTCAGGAAGGTTCCCCCCTGGAAGTTAGCAAGGTGTACGAAGCGATGTCTATTGTAGGCTATCGTTTCCTGCGACAAGCTACGGGGGAGAAAAGATGGATGAAATATTTGCCAACTCAGAATTCACGGGATTATTGGGCAGCAAGGCGATATTTAACGGAATTCCTTACTCCCCGCGTAGACTTAGCTTTACAGATGAGAGAACAAAATCCAACTGATTTCCCACAAGTCAGTAGTTTGTTTAGGGAATCAATGTTAGTCAAAATCGCGGCTAAAGAACCAAAATATGACCGCGAAACCTTAATATCAGAATCGATTGAACTATTAATAGCTGGGACTGACACCACAGCCCATACTTTATCCTTTGCAGTTGGCGAATTGAGCTTAAATCAAAGAGTATTTCAACAAGCACGAGATATCGTTGACCAAGCTTGGCAAAAACAAAGTGGGATTAACCTAAAAAACCTCAAAGAATTGGCTTATATTCGTGCCATTATCAAAGAAACACTGCGCCTTTATTCAGTTGCCTCTGGCTCAAGTCCATTGGAGGCTCAACGGGATACTCTAATTGAGGGTACAGTGATTCCGCGTGGGACAAAAGTATCCTGGTCAATGCTTGCAGCCGGAAGAGATCCAGAAGTTTATGCTAACCCAGAGGAATTTCTGCCCGAACGTTGGCTAGACAAGAATAAGGAAACAAGTTCACTGCCAATGATAGACTTTGGCTCAGGGTCGCATCGTTGCTTAGGAGAGCATCTATCAATGCTGGAAGGAACAATGATGTTAGCATTATTGGTGCGCCACTTCGATTGGGAGTTAGTCAACGGTCGTTCTTCTCTAGAAGAATTACAGCAAAACCTGTTAATTTATCCGTCAGATCGAATGCCAATACGCTTTCGAGGGAGAAACGGAGCCTAAACCTTTTACACACCGCAATTTTTAGGAATATACAAGATAGCCCGATTAGTGCTCTTCTGTCACTCTAAGCATAGGAAAATAGCTAATCAGGGGTAAAATTCGTTTAAGTAATAGGAATGGGAAAGAAATCAGCCTAGGAAATCCCAAAGATAATTGCGGAATCGGAAACATCTTCAACCAGCTTTGGATGATATTGAAGTAGATACAGAATATTCCATTATATGCGGTACACACAATTTGGTTGTAAGTAGCGATCGACTTCCTCGAACCATTTTGCCCAACCTTTGGCAATATCGTCTGGAAGTTTGGGTTCAGCTATTCTATTTTGGTGCTTGTGCATCACAAAGTCGATAAAGTCGCTGACTTCTGGCAAACATGATTCGGGAAGTTGCTGCAATTTGGCGATCGCAATATCAGGAATAGTCATAATAATTGCCCATTCCAGTCGTTTTTATTTTAATACAATCATAACAAGCGATCGCCCTTAATTTTAGCAGTCAATAGTGGGCGATCGCCTGCCGCCTTTCTCATAGCCAGAATCGCGGGCAAAAGTTGCTGCCTAAACTGTGCTATATTTTTGGCTAATTTGTCGAAGCAATTTAGTGAAATTGTCCTTGTCAGATTCAGTTAAAAACCTATCTACTACCTCTTTTAACCTAGACAAGTCATTGGTATAGTTCTTGTCAGATAGCTGTGACACTAATTGCGACGAGAAAAATTTTACTAAATCAGGTTCATTAGATAAGACATCTACAACCTCTTTCAACTTAGACAAGTTCTGACTGGACTTCTCGTCTGATAAAATAGCTACTGCATTTTTTAATTTTGGCAACGTGTTTTTATACTTCTCATTAGAAACCAGATCCGATAAGTTTTTGTCACTCCCCACAATAGTTACTAACTCTTGCAACTTAGATAAATTGGTAGAGTATTTCTCGTCTGACAAAATATCTACTACCGTTTTCAACTTAGACAACTCCTGTTTCTGCTTCACGTCAGATAGCAGTGAAGTTAATTTGCTTTCCGCCTTGACAAATTTTGCTAAGTTTTCATAGTTAATGGTCTGAGCATCTGAAAGAATTATTTTCCAAGCCATTTTTGCGTTTGTAAATACAACCCCCTCTTTTGCATCTTTAAAAACACTGTTGTCTATCAAAGCGATTACTTTTTCTCCATAGTCAAGAGATAGCCATGAAGACAGCGCTTTGGATAGTTTATCTAATGGAATATTAGGAGCAGAAAATCCATCTTTAATAATATATTTTGGACTTACCTTATTTTGTGAAAAAAATTCTCCCCAATAACCGGGAATTATATCTTCAGTATAGGTGTAGGTTCGAGTTTCTAACTGGTGCAGCATGGATGAATCGCGAGTCTTTACAGATTTGCGAAATGACCAAATTCCAATTGCTACACCCCCTGCAACAACAGCAGTACCGCCCGTGATTAAACCGAGTCCCCCAAGAGCCGAAATAGTGGCAGTGATAGCAGCAGCACCGGACAATGTACCGGCTACTTCCAAAGCAGTCGCAACAGTCCAAGCAGCTAAAACAGTTGCAGTACCGGCGATTGTTCCTGTACCAATTGCAATTCCCAGATTTTTTTGGTCTTCGCTATCCATTTCTGAAACTAACGCAATAGACAGCACTCCTGCGGCTCCCAATAGCGCGGCTCCTCCTGTTACTACTGCTAAACCACCCAGCATTCCTAAACCACCAGCCGCGACAGAACCACCACCTAAAAAAGCTAAAGTCGCGCTGGTTTCAGCCCCTCCTGATAAACTACTAATAGTGACACCTGTTGCTGTTTTTACTCCGATCATACTCAGTATTTTCTTAGCTACTGGAACAATTGCTGCTCCTCTTTTTTTAGCCTCCTCCATTAGTTTTTTGATTTCTTGATCAGTTGGGACAAAAGCATCGGCTTTTTCACTAGAAGCAACTTGATTCTCTAAATTGTGTTTGCTTGCTATTGAGTAAACAACTTTAGCATTTTCTGGAATTTCAGCATTACTGATGAATGAGTCTAGGGATTTTAAAGCTGCGGCCTCTTCTACTCTTTTCCCAGCACGTACCTGCTGATAAGTTGACAGGTACTTTTTCGGTTGATCGGGAGTTAATTCTTGGTTTTCCTCGATCAGTTTGACAAGAATGAAGTCCACTGTTAAGGCTGCTATATTGTTACTGGCTGGAAGGTAGTATTGTTTGATTTCTAAAGGCAGTGCCGACGCGGCAACAATTGAGTCAATATCTGTGAGCGCCTTAAAGTCAGGAACAGGTTCGCCGGCACGGACGGAGGCAAAAGTCCCTCTAATTAGTTTCTTTTCTGCCTCAGTTAGTTTAGATTGACTTAATGCCATTTCAATGGCTTGTTCAGTTCCGAGTAAGCGCGAATTGTTACTGGCGATTTGGTAACGCTCTTTAATTTTGTTGTCTAGCTTTGAGGAGGATATCACATAATCAAGCAAATCCAAGGCAATCACATCGTTAATATACTCACCATCCTCGATTTGCTCATAAACAAATTTGCATTTAGCTTTGCTTGCTTCTTCGATAAATTGCGTATTTTTGTCAATTTCTTGATAAATTTCCTCTTTTATTCCGAGTTGTCGATCGTATAAGGTATGCAAAACTACAGTAATATCTTTACCGTCTTGACCGCGCCCTTTGATGGTAATCTGTTGGCTATCTTGGGTTTTCGAGGGAATTGCTACCTGACAAGGTTCTCCAGATCGCAAAGTAAATGTTTCTTTTCCTCCGTTGCGTGCTGTTGTATAAGGAACAAAAATATGATAGTTCTCCAAGGTAGAGAAATTTTTGCCTAATCCCTCGCTATCAGCCATAGCGCTAGCTGGATCAAGCAAGTCTTTTGTCAATAAACCCAAAGTACCTAAAGCAATATAACTAAGAAAAGAGCGACGGTTGAGAGGAGAAATATTTAGGTGAGTCATAACTGAGTATTTGTAGCTTGAATGTAGTTTTTAGGCGAAATAATCAAATCCGAACTCTAATTTATCAAGTTCGTTACTTCCAAATTTACTAGCAAACTTACCCTTAGCCCTAGTGGCCCACCCCAAAGCCTCTGCTTGCTCATAAATCAGATGAGCTTGTTTCGGCGCTAATTTTCCTTGCGACAAAGCAAACTCACTCTATTAAATCAGCGACACCCAACTTTGTCAACATGATACCCGCCACAGCTATGACCATAACCGCTGAAGGTAATAGGCATCAAAAGCCACATCGCGACTAACCAAAACAAGGGAATGATTAATCGCCTGTGCCACCAGAATGCGATCGAAAGGATCTCGATGATGCAGGGGTAAATAACGGAATTGAACCGTATCGGCAAATGTAACAGGAAGAATCGTTATACCCGCAGCAATGAGTTGAGGTTCAATGTCTTCAAAATTGCCCTGTAAGGGGAGTTTTCCAATATTGAGCTTTATTGCCATCTCCCAAAGACTTGCAATGCTCAAGAAAACATCGTCGGCAGATTCAATTTTATCTCTAGTTGACACAGGGAGATTGGTATCATTAGATACAAACCATATCAAAGCATGAGTATCCAATAGTAATCTATTCATTCCATGTATTCCTTCATATCCTCAAGCGGCTCATCAAAGTCATCAGGTAGCGGTAGAAGAAACATTCCTTTCATTGTTCCGGCAACTCGACGCTTCTTTGTCGGCTTTTCTTGAGTTGAGTTTTTAGCCTGCTTTTCGATCAAAAACTCAATATAATGAAGCACTTCTGTCTGAAGAGACTCAGGGAGTTCTGCTAATTTTTCTAAAATGACTGGCTGTATCATGGTTTCTGCTCGCGCTCGCCCTATCTATTCCATTAAAGCACCAACACCCAATGTCAGCAACAGAATACCCCATCATCTAGCCCGATCGCCCCCGCATCCCAAATCCCGCTCGCCACACGAACACTGACACCATCATTATTTTGCAAATTGCCTAAAATCGCCCGATCGACTATTCTTCCTAGTAGATATGATCTTGATATAACAACCAACAAAAACATGACAGCAATATTACCGCCTTGGATAGTTTTAGACTCCCTATTGCACAACTGGCTACTAGAAGATATCGGTAGGGGCGATCGCACAACATCGGCTTTATTCCCCGCAGCGAGCATCCAGGGTACTGCAAAATGGATTGTCAAAGAAGCTGGAGTCATTGCCGGATTGCCAATTGCCGATCGCACATTTAAACTTTTAGACAGCAGCCTCAGTTTCATCCCCCAAGTACCGGAAGGGAAACTGTGCGAAAAAGGAGAAGTAATTGCCGAGATTTCCGGCAATTTCGACGCCCTGCTAACGGGAGAAAGAGTAGCATTAAACTTGGCAATGCGTTTGAGCGGCATCGCTACTTTAACTCAGAAATATGTTGACAAAATTGCCGATTTACCCGTGCAATTGGTGGATACGCGCAAGACAACGCCCGGGTTGAGATTGTTGGAAAAATACGCAACTCAAGTCGGCGGCGCTTGCAATCATCGGATGGGATTGGATGACGCAGTGATGATTAAAGACAATCATATCGCGGCGGCTGGCGGAATTGCTGAGGCGATCGCCCGTATTCGCAATTCGATTCCCTATCCGCTGACAATCGAAGTTGAAACCGAAACTTTGGCTGAAGTAGAAACGGCTTTGCAGCACAAAGCTGATATTATCATGTTGGATAATATGTCTTATGATTTGATGCGGCAGGCTGTGGCAATAATTCGCGAAAAGAGCGATCGGGTAAAAATCGAAGCTTCCGGCAATGTTACTTTAGACACAATTAGGAGTGTAGCCGAAACCGGAGTTGATTATATTTCAACCAGTGCTCCAATTACGCGATCGACTTGGCTGGATTTGAGCATGAAAATCAGTTGACAGTTGACAGTTGACAGTTGGAGCATCTCAGTTTTGCATTTATAGTGCTGTCCCCGATCGCGTATTGTACAACTCGCGAGTTATTAAGCTCGCACTATAATAAAACAAATGCTTTTTATAAGAATGAGATGCTCTCGTTTACATTTGTCAACTATCAACTATCAACTGTCAACTATCAACTGTCAACTATCAACTGTCAACTATCAACTGTCAACTGTCAACTGACTCTTAACAATTACTTCGAGATAAAATGAACCCAAAAATTACCGTCAGGCATACAGAGGCTGCGGATTAAGCGATAATTATAGTGCAAGTAAGCACCGCTGACACTTGTATCGTAGCCACTTCGGAACCACTCACCATAGGGATCGTGGACGAAGAATCCCTCGCTGTCGTAGCCTGATGCAACTATAATGTGACCGAAAGACGTGAAGTATCCATGGATGACAGCGGGATTTCCGCTGGCTAGCCAATCTTGAATGTCATCAATAGTTGCATTCTCGGTAAAGAAATCTTGAGCGCCGTAATCTCTAACAATCTTTGCTAAATCGTAGGGGTCCCAGCGACTATAACCTTTGGCGATCGCATATTCGTAGAGTTCGTCTTCATATTGCCCGGTTTGTTTGCGCCGTGGCACCCTCAAAAAGTCCATACACATCGCTAATGAAGTTACATTGCAAGAACCTGTAGGATTATTCAAGTTATCCATTTGCGATAGATAAGGAATGCCAAGCCTGACAGTTGGGGGATTCGGTTTGGGAAAAAACAGAACGCCGTCTTGAGTAATTTGAGCGTGTGCTCCGAAAACATACCAAATCCCTGAATCTTTGAAAGACTCGTTGCGGAGAGCAACTCTGATGTGACCGCGAGCCGGAGCAAAAGCCAAGATCTCAAACTCTTTTCCGGCTGGTATTACTTGTTTTTCCGAGTCCTGAATTTGAGAAGACGCCAGCGGTTTTGATTTAAAAATCGTGTCTCTGAGCGTTTTCAGGATCAGGGGATGTGTGGGAATCTCCTCTGGTTTGGTTTCAATCAGCTTTTTGGCTGTGACTGCTCCCAAAAAACCCGGTTCGCCGCACTTCATCAGAGTTTGAAATCGGTGGAGGGTGGCGGTAGAGAGAGGGCCAAAAATTCCGTCTACGGGAGGTTTCAGTAAGCCCAGGTCAATGAGGCGGCTTTGAATTTGGCCACTGAGTTCGTCGTCTGCAGCAATTGCTTTGGCATCGTACCTAATTTTTGAGTTGAGAAAGTTTTGTAATTTCATGCTTGAGTGCCCCTGTCAATCGATTTGAGATTTGAGATTTACGAGCGCCGAGCAATCTGGTTTCCCCTAGACTAAATTGCTGGCTCGTCAATAATTCCCAGTTTATCGTCTCATGAAATTACGGTAATTTTGTCGCTCAATCGATTTTAGATTTTAGATTTTAGATTTTAGAATTACGATCGCCGATCAATCTGGTTTCCCTAGACTAAATTGCTGGCTCGTCAATAATTCCCAGTTTATTGTTTCATAAAATTAGGGTAATTTTGCCGATCGTCCGTACCTTAAAGGCTTCATATTAATGATTTGATACAAAACCTTCAAGGCGAGAACCGATCGAATTTCACGCACTATTGACTAAAAATCCCTGGTATCCGTTGACATTGTTTCGGCAGAATGCCGAAGGCCGTTGGATGCCTCAAAACCAGAGGGAGGGAAGAATTCCCCTGTTGAGGCGATCGTCGGATTTATGCTTCGTCCGGGCGAATTACCACAACACCCATTGCGTCGGGAGACAGATATTTGACGGCGGCTTCTCGGAGATCCTCGGCAGTCTGAGCTTGGATGCAGGCGGCATAGTTGAGGGCGGGAGCGATATCTCCTACCATCGACTGATAGTAACCGTACAAACTTGCTCGATCGCTCGGAATTTCGTTACCGAAGATAAACCGATTTGCTACTTGAGTGCGGATGCGGGAAATTTCGGCATCTGTCACCAGTTCGGTTTGGAGAGTGCGGATGTGTTGGACGATCGCAGCTTCCACTGCTGCCAAGTTTTCTGTTGCTAGTTGAGCGGAAATCGAGAATACGCCGCCGAGTCGCTGAGTCATGTTGCTGACCGAAATTGACGAGACTAGCCCTTTTTCTTCGCGCAAATCATGAACCAAGCGAGTTGTGCGGCCGTGACCCAATATTGTCGCCAAAACGTCGAGGGCATAAGTTTCTGACATTTCCATGAAACCTGGCACTCGCCACATCACGATCAGTCGGGCTTGCTGAAGGGCAGAGTCTACAAATTCGCGGCGGACTGTTTCTGTAAAGGGCGATTCTTGGCCGTAGTTCAGGATTTGGGGTTCTGGGTGAAATTTGCCGACAGCAGGCACATTTATTTTGTTGTTTTGTGCTGTGCTTTTTGCTGCAAAACTCTCTGCGACAATTTCTATTAGTTGATCGACTGGCAAATTGCCTACAGCTACGGCTGTCATGGCTCCTGGGTGATATCTGCTGCTGTGGAAATCCCGCATTTGTTGCGCTGTCAACTGTTCGATGACGGAAGTCGGGCCGAGTACCGGTCGCTTGTAGGGCAAGACTTCAAAGGCTAATTGCATCGATCGCTGATAGGTGCGGCGACGGGGATTGTCTTCCGATCGTCTGATTTCTTCCAATACTACCAGCCGTTCGCGATCGAAGGCATCGTCTGGAATGCTGGCGTTGAGCAACACATCGACTTGCAGGGGGGCTAGTTCGGCAAAATCTTTAGGGGCTGTGGTGATGTAATAGTTAGTGTAATCTTGGCTGGTGGCAGCATTGGTGACAGCGCCGCGTTCTTCGATCGCCCGTTCAAATTCTCCACTCTGAATGCTGGGAGTTCCCTTAAAAATCATGTGTTCTAAAAAGTGAGCCATGCCGTTGATTTCGTCGGATTCGACGGCTGAGCCTAAATTCATCCACACGCTGAGGTTGACGGCATCAACTGGTAAGTGTTCGGCTATAACTGTGAGGCCGTTGGGGAAATGGCGCACTGTTGGAGCGTTCAGGGGCGATCGAGCTGAGGTTTTGAGTAGGGTTGATGTCATTGTGCTCTTAAATTTATCTTGTTCTCTATATCTTAAAGGGTCTTTAAGGAAGAGCTCAGGCATTGGTCATTTGGGGCGAAAAATGCAATGGGATATGGACGGTAATGCACCGAGTTTTTGGTCTCCCTGGAGCAAGTCCTGTTAACGTATTTCTGCGATCGCGCTCGTGAATTTATCCTAGTAGTTGCCCCAGTCCTCAGTTTTTTTGGTGACAGCAAAAGATGGAAAATCGAAGATGGAATAAAAACTTAGTATTTCCACAAGCAGCTTGGCAGCGATTTTGCCGATCGACCTCCGGGAAAATCGGCTTAATTTTGACCTTAGCGCTGATTCTTTTGGCACTGTTAGCCCCTGTAATTTCCCCCTACGATGCTGCGGTCGATCGCGATTATTTGTCCAGATTAGTGGCTCCTAGTGTCAAACATTGGTTCGGCACCGACAGTTTGGGGCGAGATTTGTTGGTGCGGGTGTGGCACGGATTGGGGATATCTTTGCTTGTCAGCCTGGTTTCTGTGGCTGCGGGGTTGTTTGTCGGATCGCTGTTGGGGCTCTTTGCTGGGTATTTTCGCGGATGGGCTGAAATGGCGATCGGGATTTTGGCGGATATTTTGCTAGCCTTTCCTTCGATCTTACTGGCGATCGGCGTTGTTACCGTCACCGGGCCGAGCCTGCAAAGCGTAATTATCGCCGTCAGCCTCGTGCAAATTCCGATTTACATCCGCCTCACTCGCAGCATGGTGCTATCGCTTCGGGAACAAGAATTTGTTTTGGCTGTCAAGGCCTTGGGCGCCAGCGACTTACGGATTATTTTTCGCCACATTTTGCCGGGAAGTCTCGCGCCGCTAGTTGTACAAGCAACTCTTTCGACTGGTACAGCGACGCTAGAAGCTGCTGGTTTAGGTTTTTTGGGTTTGGGCGCACAGCCGCCGGTTCCTGAGTTGGGGACGATGCTTTCTGATGCTTTTAAGGGCGGATACGCTCTTTCTTCTCCTTGGACTATTTTGTTTCCCGGTTTGCTGATTACCTTGACTGTTCTGGGTTTCAACCTTTTGGGCGATGGCCTGCGAGACGTTTTAGACCCCAGAGAGAATTAGATGGCGAGATGGGGAATTTATACTTTTGCCTCTTACCTTCTGCCTTCTTCCCTCTGCGCCCTCTGCGCCCTCTGCGGTTCATCCCCTCTTTTTTCTGCCTTCTTCCTCAATCTCAAATCTCAAATCTCAAATTGATCGACTTGACTGATGTGCCAATGTACGCGAAACTTTACATAACACTGACGTATTGCTCCTACATATTAATAAGTTCTGTTAAGTTGTGACTCAAAACCTATCAATTAGTCAAAATTGATATAGTGGCGAGTCAGCCAACTCTCAAGAAGCGACTTCAGGAGGCATCGTACCAAGCTTGCTGGCGTCGGTGTCTGATTTCATCGTTCCTATTCAGTCAGCCCGGATTATGGAAACACTAGAATTTGTGATTTATCCAGATGGCCGCGTACAGGAAACAGTCACCGGCATTGTCGGTGCTTCCTGCGCTGAGGTAACTGCTGCTATAGAAGCCCAGCTTGGCGTGGTGCTTCATCAAGAGTCAACATCTGAATATTTCGCGCTTGCGCTCAATCAGTCAGCCGAAGCGACGGCCCAAGTGGCTTTTAGCGATTGGTAATCTTTTTTGTTGAGTTCACTTAAATTTTTTTTGGAATCACCATGTCACACTTTAGCCAAATTAAGACCCAGATCCGCAATTTGAATTCTTTGGAAGCTGCTTTAACTGATTTGGGTATCGACTGGAAGTCGGGCCCGACTGAGGTGCGCGGCTATCGCGGCCTCACCAGCACTGCTGAGGTGGTAATCGAGCAAGAAAACGGCTATGACTTAGGTTTTAGCTGGAACGGGACTGAGTATGAATTGGTGGCCGATTTGCAATTTTGGCAGCAAGCTTGGTCTGTAGACCGTTTTCTGAATAAGGTGACTCAGCGCTACGCTTACCATACTGTGGTGAATGAAAGCGCTAAGCAGGGTTTCCAAGTTTCTGAGCAAAAGCAAAATCAAGACGGTTCGATCCGCTTGGTGGTTCAGCGCTGGTGTGCTTAATAATTTACAGATTGTTCGCAGCCAGGAATGCAAGTCGTTGCTGGCGATCGGGGAAAGAAAGGACTGAAGTCTTTACTACAAACCGATTTTTGCAATTCAAGTCTCGTTCGAGTCCGCCTGGACTTATTGATTATTCTGAGGGATCTAAATGTCTGAGCTTTCTGGACTCGGAATAGATACAGCAAGCGATCGCACTGGTTTGGAGCCGGAGTTGGGCGGATTTTTGCGGGATGCGCCCGATCGCTCTGGTTTGGAACCGGAATTGGGCGGTGTGTTTCGCCAAAAAGGTGTCTATGTTGATGAGATTACCTGCATTGGCTGCAAGCACTGCGCTCATGTTGCTCGCAATACTTTCTACATTGAGCCGGATTACGGGCGATCGCGCGTAGTTCGACAAGACGGGGATTCTGAAGAGTTGATTGCTGAGGCGATCGACACTTGTCCGGTAAATTGCATTCACTGGGTTGACTACACCGAACTCAAGAATCTGGAAGAAGAACGCAAGGATCAGGTGATTCCTGTCGTTGGTTTTCCCGTAGATATGGCTACGGTTCAGGCCGGAATTCGCCAGCGCCAAAAAAATAAGGGCGATCGTCAGTTCAAAGGTAGCCATTGAAATCCCCAGATTTTCCCATCAAGCTCAACAAAAACAGCCCGCGCGGGCTGTTTTTGTATACATTCTATCATTCAAATTCATTTGAGAGGATGATGTTCCGCGAGAATTTTCTCAACTCTCGCTTCGTCGATTCTCGCAGTCAATCTTGTTGACTCATTGTTATCGCGAATGGTTTTTGCTAAAGTAAAAGACGAGCCGACAGAAAAAGTTAAACCCATACCCATAAAAGCCTTTTGCCAAGGATCTACCTGTAAATAAATCACACCAACAGTAGTTGCAGAAATGGCAACAATAAAAGAAACCCAGCACTGAAGAATCCAAGCATTAGTATCTTTTTGACGTATGATTTGTTGTGACATAATCTTTAAGCCCCAAATATATTTTTTGGTTGATTAACTTATACAATAATGAGCGTGAATGAAGCAGTCAGGAGAACAAAGGACAGTTTCTAGAAGTGCACAGGGCGATCGGGCTTTTGATTAAAAACTACAACCCTGTAGATAGGTTTTCATACTCTTTGAGCCTGGAAGGGAGTAGACAGTTTATAAACTGGACTAATCGAGATTAACTTTGAGATGATTTACTCACTGGTTTTAGGGAGGATTCTCAAAAGTTCCTTTTGGTTTTTGCAGGGCTTTACCAAACCAGACTGGTACACCTTAGCAATAAAAGGTGCTTGATTCCCCCGAATAAATCGTTGCATATTTTCTAAGGCATTTACAAAAGCTTGTGCCACTACAACTCCAGAAACATCGCTACCCACAAATGCAAACAGCCGTACATTACCTTGAGCCACAGCCAATAACTCCAAAGGACGGCTAGCAATTTTCTTGTCCTTTGTAAGTACAACCCAATTGCTTTCTCCAACTATCCTCAGCCAATCCTCATCCTTGACATCTTGCTTAAAACGATCGTCATGAATTTCTACTGTCGCCCCCGCATTTCGTAACGAATCTGCCAGTTTTGTTCCTAAACATCGATCGATGAAAAATATCTCATTCATGCTACTAGCGGAAGTTCGCAGCGAATACCTTCCTCTATTTGGAGCCGATCGCAATTATAGTCCTCAGCAAGTTCATCTATGGAATCACCCGCTTTGTAACGTTCTGCCAGCATAGCTGTGGGAATGCCAGTTCCAGCCAAAACAGGGCGGCCAAAGGAGATTCTGGGGTCAATCATCACTGTTTTAGGTTCGTCGGAACCTGGTAGCTTCGTGAAAGGGAAGAGTTTGATAGGTAATCCAGCTTCATCTCGTACAATGCGATCGAAATAAATGTCTAGAATCTGCCTCGCTTCCGGTTCCCTGCCGGAGGCTGCAAGCTTCTGTCCGCATCTCTCAAACAAAAGAGCAATTCCCTCGACTTGAAACTCAATTCGAGCGTATAAGTGAGGAGTAGAAAAATTACGGTTGACACATTTGAGAGTGGTGCTAAGTTGTTTTCGGGAGAAGCCAGTAGCCTTAACAATAGCAATCAACACATGAGCCTCTACCAAATTGGTAAAAGAAAGTAGTCTAGTTTTGGACTGGGGCAGCAGTTCAAGATTATGGTGTTGAGGTAACTCAATCAACGGCTCAAAGAAGTGCTTGTCCGTTTTTGTTTGCGAGTACCAGCCAACAACCCAATGTCGCAACATATCTCTTCGCAGCCTGAGATATTGTGCTGCTTGAGGGATAGAATATATCGGAATATCCCGCAGTTCAAAGTTGTTAGTATCAAGCATAGCAGTTGTCCTAATCCTAAATACTTATATTTTTGCACAAGAAGCGGGCGATCGCAAAAATCTCTCCATTCAATACCCAGATACCCGACTTCTTCAAGAAATCGGGTATCTAAAGCAACCTAATTAACTCCTAAAAGCGCTGTATCTACTTATTTTTCTGCTGAGTCTTAGCTTGTTCGATCGCAATTTCCCTCACAGCTTGGAAAGAACTCAAATTCGACGAACCCTCAATCGCCTTCACCGCCAAATCTTGAACCTGTTTCAAAGCAGAATCAAGTTGCTGTGACAAACTAGCAAGCCGCGCATCTTGATTTTGAATAGTCTGCAACATCCCTTGAATTTGCAGTTCATAATTTTGCTTTTGTCCTTCAATATCTTTAGCCAACAAATCCGCCTTAACCTTAGCTTGATAATTGCCAATATTGCGACCAGTATCTTTCCCATTTTTGATATTAGCTTCCAATTCCTTCGGAAAAGCTTCCACCTTAGCCTTAACATCCGCAGACAAACTTTCCCGTTCCGCAATAGATTTTTCCCGTTCCGCCCACTGTTTCTCCTGTTCCTGGCGAAACTCTTCAATTTCTTGATAAAGCCTTTGCTGGCGCTGTTCGTATTCTTCGATATCAAGATTTCGCTGAAGATTCAGATCGTAATCATACAACTCCTCATCCCGGCTGCGAGCTTTTTGCTGATTATCATTACGTTCTGTAATAGTCAACTTTTGCAATTCCTGCTCTTTTTCCCAAGCCAGCCGCAGTTCCAACAACTCCTGTTCAACAGTTTCGCGCCGTTCGCTGAGTTCGTCAGTAAAAGTTTTCGCACTTTCTTCGTACTGCTGAATTAAATTATCTAGCGTATCTTCCGCAACATCTTCTAAACTGTGCAACTCTTGCAGTTGTTGAACTTCTTCCCCCACAACGCGCCGCAATTCTTCCAATTTAGTAGCTTCGGAAGTTAACTTTTCAGACAACTCGCTGACAGCGCCACCAAAGCCAAATTGCAGCAAAATCAAATTGTCGATTGTGGACTGCATTTTTTGTTGAGTTTGAGTTGAAACCATTGATTTTTGTGCCTCCACAATAAGTTTTTCAGGAACTGCTGCTTGCTTTGGGGAAGCATTTAGCTGTTTGATTTGCAATTCTAATGCAGCTTTTTCTTCTGCGGCTTCCTTGTACGCTTCTAAAATTTGAGCCTTGGTGCTTTTGTCGCTAACTTTTTTGTTCATAGCTTTTGATTTGTTAATAGTTGTGAATTAGGTTCGCAGTCAGGACTTCAGTCCTCACTACAAACCGAGTTTTAAGCTTTGCTCGCAAAAGCTTTCATTGCCAAATCTTGCGCTTGCTTCATCGTAGCTTGCAGTTGCGCGGAAATCTCAGCAATTTGTTCAGTTTGCCGCGCAATTGTCTGCTGTAAAGATTGCACTTTCAACTCATATCCCTGCTTGCTTCCTTCCCATTCCTTGTCCGCTAAATCTGCCTTGACTTTAGCTTCGCGGGAAACTTCTTGAATAGCTTCTTCTTTGGCTTTCATGTAAGCCTGTTTGAGTTCTTCTTCAAATCCGGCGGCTTTCCTTTGATTCTCTTCAAACTCCGCTTGATTGTCGCTGAGGGCTTTTTCTCTTTCCGCCCAGTTTTTGTCTTTTTCGCGGGTAGATTCTTGCAATTGCCGTTCTAGTTTGCGCTTCGTTTCTTCGTATTCGTCGGTTTCAATTTTGCGGTCGCGCTGCAATTCGTATTGATAATCGGCTGTTTCCTGCTGGCGCTGTTTAGTTGTGAGTGCAGTTTGTTCTTGAAATGCTGCATCAAATTCTTGCTGTTCTTTTTCCCAAATCTTGCGCTTTTGGGTTGTATCTTTTTCCAATACTTCGCGCTGATTGGCGGCGTTTTGTTCGAGGAGCGTCAGTTTTTCCCGGTGCTCTTGAGTTAAAATGTGGAGAGCGTCTGCTACAACTCTAACTTGCTGCAACTCTTGCAATTGTTCGGCTTCAATTTCGATCGCCCGTTTTAATTCATCTAATTTCGCAGATTCCGCCTTCAGTTTTTCCGAAAGTCCGCTGGTGATGCTACCGAAATCTAATTGCAAGTCTGCCAAGCCTTTAACAATGCTATCAATTGTGTAGGTAGAAGCAACTTCTAGCAGTTGTTTGCTTTTGGCTTTTTCGGCTGACTGTTCCTTAGTTTCGACTTTAGATTCAATCTTTTTTTTGTCTGCTAAAATCTGCTGAAAGTTTTGCAAAATCTTGGTTTTGCTATCTTTGGCTGTTGCTAGTGTCATAAGGTTTGTTGCTCCTGATTAAAAAATTTGCAGGGTTGGTTTGTGAGACGTTTTGAGCTATTCTAAGTTCCGCAGTTGGCTGAGAATAGCTCGGTATTCTTTGGCTGCATTCGGTGGAAAGTCGGGATTATTGCTGTCTAGAGATTTGAGGATTTTTTGACAGCGATCGCACCGATTGCTTTGCCAGCATTCGCACTCCTCAACTATACTTAGAAGCGTGTTTTTTAGCAGTTGATTTTCCGAAAGCAAAGCTCGGTAATTCCGCCGGATAGATTCGGCAACTACAGTCATGTGCTGGAAGTCTTCGGTAAGACTTTCGATGTCGTTGACTGTATCATCCCGAATGCGATCGAGGATCTCGAAATTCTCTCTCAAACGGCTTTCTTGCAGGTTTGGTTTGGCTTTGATTTTAGTGACTTTTTTCATTTTACTCTTCCTGGTCACAGTTACGGAAAAGGCGCGATTTAATCGCGCCTTTTCTACACAATTAGAACAAGTCAGCAGTTGCTCTATCTTCCGCTGACGGTAGCGACATACCGCCGTTAGAATTCAAAGCAATCGCATCGCTTTCACCGCTAACGTGAGCGGCCATCAAGGACGCAACTTGTGCTGCTGGTAGGTTATCTAAACAGATCATAGCCCTGGTTCCTTCTAAGTCAATCATCCGCGATTGATTGCTGGTATCGGACAAAACTGCTGCTGCTTGATCGATAACTGCCCAGTCTTTTCGCTCGATCCACGACCATTTTAAACTGTAGTAATTGATTGGTTTTACTACTCCGCTGTCGTCTGGCTTTTGACCGGAATGTTTGACGAATTCGGGAACAAATATTCCGGTTGCAGGCTCTACGCCGCGCGATTGAACTGATGCGACTAAACGGTTAAAGTCGTTCAAGCTGCGGTTTTTGATGTATGTCACCATGACAACTCCTTGGGGGAGTTCGCCTGTTTCTGCGACGAACCAAAGTTGACCCCAAAGTGTGTGGGAAGTTTGACCGAGGGAACCGAAAAATTTGGCAAATTTGAGGATGGTGATCGAACACTTGGAACCGTAATCTGTATCGCCGATCGCCCATTGGCCGCTTTGGCAATTGTTGCGAACGGCGATCGGGATTTCTGGTACTAGCAAAGCATTGCTTGGTTTGGCTCCAAATACTGAAAATGTAGGTCTTTCTTTTGTAGTAGTCATTGTTGTTTTTCCTTGGTTATTTATTGATTTACAGACAATTGGTAATTGGTAATTGGGAATCGGTAATTGGTAATTGGGAATTGGTAATTGGTAATTGGGAATTGGTAATTGGTAATTGGGAATTGGCTAATTCTCCCCATCTCCCCCTCTCCCCATCTCCCCCTCTCCCCATCTCCCCATCTCCCCATCTCCCCCTCTACCCTTTCGATTACCGAATAAGATGTGTTGTAGCTTTTGGTTCGGGATAGGTATACTCAAGCATCGCCTCTTGTTGAGCTTTGATAATCCGCAGGGCGGTGAGCAAATGCTCTAAGGTTTCTAGGTGGGCTGGGGTGAAGTGGATGCTAAAGCCTTCGCCATCCCGCGCGTAGCCCGGACAAACCAGTGAGGCTGAGCTTTGTTCTTCGTGGGTGGCGATGTATAGCCAGTCATCGTCTTCGAGCTTGTAATGCGTGTCTGTCCAGGTTCTCAGCATTTGCTATCTGTTCCTCCTTATTGGCTGCGTACAAGGGTTTAGATCCGGGTGGCGATCGCTCCTCTCAAGTTTGCAGCGCTATATATAGCGTGTTTTTTAGATTATTTCCACTTTTTACCACAGCAGTGCGGTCAAAAGAGTTGACTAAACCGTCAACTAAATTTATAGTAACGTATGTTGATTTTCCCGTCAAGTATTTTGTTGAACTTTTCATCAAAACAGGCTAGAATGCTTGTCAGGAGGCAAAAAACCGTGGAACAAACATTTGGAAGACTGATCCGTCAAGCTCGCAAGGACAAAGCTTACTCACAACGTGAGCTAGCAGGTATGCTAAGTGTAGATTTTACTTATTTGTCGAAGTTGGAGAACGATCGCGCCGATTATGCGCCAAAAGAGGACGTAATTCGAGCATTGGCGCGGAATCTCGATATCAACGAAGAGGAATTGATTTTTTTGGCGGGGAGACTGCCTCAGCAGTACGAAGCGCTGCTGAAGCAGAATCCGAAGGAAATGCAGGCTCTTTTCCGCCGGATGCAAGAAAATCCAGATTGGCTCAAACAATCTTTTGAAGCGTAAGAGAGGCCCCTGATAGTGAGTATTTTTAAACCGTATTGCTTCTATCCCAAAGAATCGATCGAGCGTTTGGCAAATGACATCCTGATGCAGATGCAGAAAACGCAAAAGTTTGCTCCGAAATGGCCTTTTGAAGCGACGACGGTTGCTGATTTTCTGGATTTGGGCGTAGTTTGGGACTACATTGAGCCGGATGAAGAAGGTGCGATCGCCGCCAGGATTTTACCCCAGCAGCGGTTAATCGAAATCAACGAATTGATTCTCGAAAAACCGCCGGGGTTCATCGAATCGACGATCGCCCACGAAATCGGCCACTGGGTACTGCACGTCAATCAAGACGAAGCAGACGGTACTGTGGAACAGTTGGAACTCAATTTGGGCGATCGAGAAAAAACAGCGTCTGATGTCGAAGAACCGTTTGTTTGTCGGGGTGCGATCGCCAATACCAAAATTGCGTCGATCGAATGGCAAGCCCAATATTTTGCAAGCTGTTTGTTAATGCCCCGAGTTGTTTTGGAAGATAAAAGACAGGGACGCGATTTAACAAAATGGTCGCACTTATATAAAATGAGAGATGAATTGGGAGTCAGTATTTCCAACTTGACAAACCGCTTGCAAGAATTCGATTGGATTTACATTCCCAAGGGAACGCGCGAGATTTATGCCGGGAAAGATGCGGCAAACGGGCAGCAGCGGTTGTTTGGATAAAATTTGATTCAATTTGAGGTTTGAGAGAAATGTTCAAACCTCAGCTTTTTTTGGTGTAAGGAATAGCGGAAATAATATCAGGGAATAGTGCAGAAGAGCGAAACTGGAGACAAGACAAGCTGCTTACCAAGCAGGAGATTGAGAGATTGAAAACAGGAGAAATTGACATACACGAAATCAAAAACGAAGAAAATGCCTCTAAAAAAGACCTTTACAAAGACAGAGATGGAAACATATATGTCAAACCTAAAGGCGGTATGAGTCCGTGCGAACCAACAGATATAAACATTAATGATTTCTAATCATATTAAACAGGAGTTTGAGGATGGAATCAGAGATTTACGCTTATTTTGCCTTAATTGGAACTGACTTATCTCCAGAAGAGGTAACAGAAAAAGTCGGCATAAAACCAAGTAAAACTTGGAAAATTGGCGATTTAATTCACTCAAAGGCTACTATCCGCAAAAAGTACAATGGCTGGAGAGTAGATTCTCAACTTAGCAAGTCGGACGACTTAGAATCTCACATTAAATCTGTGATGGAACAACTTCAACCGGGATGGCTATCTTTGGTAGAGTTGTGTAAGCATTGTAAAGTCGAGATTTCTTGCGTCATTTATTACAGAAGTGGCAGCATCCCAGCGATTCATTTTGATAAATATATTGTTGAAAAAGTACATCAATTGAATGCGGCAATTGATGTAGATTTGTATGTTTTGCCAGAGGAGACTGCCTCGGATGAAGCAGTAGCAGCATGAGGGGTATAGGGTTGTTCTGCAAAGAGCGATCGCCCTTTTAGTCTCATTGCTTCCTCCTGTGGTACAGTATGAATGAAAAAAATCAAGGCTTACGCATGGTGGCTAGAAACCGGGTTTCTACGAGTTTTAAGAAACCGGGTTTCTGAGGTCAGGGCGCGTAAGTCCTAAAAATTTATCCTGTTCAAATTATGCTAACGAATATTGAAATCCTGCTGGCAGCTTGTGAGGAATTAAATATCCCTTGCGAAATCCTGCATCCTACCCAAAACTTGATTAGAATCAAACACGGCGGGGAAGAATATTATTTTGTCAATTACATGACGCCATTTAACAGCGCGTCAGCAGCAGAGATTTTTAAAGACAAAGAATATACCTATCAAATCTTAAACGGCAAGATAAATACTCCCAGAACTCTCGGTTTTGTCTCGCCTCACTGCGAGGAGAAGTATAAAAAATATTTAACTTTCCCAGATATTGAATCAATTGTTTTAGAAGTAAACAAAAAATTTGCTTTCCCGGTGATTCTCAAAAGAAATCGCGGTGCTGGTGGCAACAATGTTTTTTTGTGTGAAACTATAGAGCAAATTAAAGCAGCCCTAGAAATTATATTTAACGTCAACAGCAAAGATTATGACTATGTGGCGCTAGCTCAAGAATACATCGAAGTTGCTCACGAATATCGGGCTGTATTCTGCAAAGAAAAGCTAGTTTTGCTGTACGAAAAAGACAAATATCAGGCTGAATTTGCGGGGAATTTAAGCCCGCTGCACTGGGAAGGTGCAAAAGCCAAACATATAATTAATCCCGCTCTCATGTCGGAGATTGAAGATTTTGTTAAACCTGTTTTTGATGAAATGGCGATTAATTATGCGGGGCTTGACATTGCGCTAGATAAAAACGGAGTATATTGGTTGATTGAAATTAACTCAAGTCCCAATTACGATATTTTTGTGAGAGATAACGATCGCCAAATTGTCGTAACAATGTTTAAAGGTCTTCTGGAGAGCTTGATTTTTAACAAAACGCCTTATTTGAAATGAAGAGTAATATCAATTCCGGTTAAACCGCAATGATATAGAGGAGACGGCAATGCCGTGTCCCTACCCAAAATATTGTAGGGACACGGCACTGCCGTCTCCTAATTTCGGCTACTCCATTCCTTGAAAATACCAGTAAAGATTAGCAACAGTTAAATCATTGACTTCTTGCCAATTTGAGGGGGCTAAAGCTTTATAGCCAGAGGTAGTTGCTTTCTGACTGATATAAGATTCATGTTGTTGACGCAAGCTAGGTTTTATCAAAAATCGCAATTGATCGCGTAGTGATTTGAAGTGGGATTTTTGCTGCAAGTTTTCGTAGAGCGCAATTTCTTCTGGTTCTGCCACTATAGCAACTTCTTGATTAGTATTTAAAACTGGTGTCGTTTCCATATTTAAACTAGCCAATTGTTTACGCTCATCAGCCGATAAACTTAGCATCCAATCTACCTGATTTTGCCAAGAGTTTAAAACTGCTAGATCCTGATTGTAAATTCGTGTGATTTCTGGAAATATAAAATCAATTTCATCTTTTGTGCAGCGCTCAATAACGGTGAGAATGTCTTGGCGTATTCTTTCTTGGAGGTGGGAAAGGGAATTACTTACAGACGCAGGCTCGTTCAGCAATTGATAAGTTAATGAAATTGTCTGCTCAATTGCCCAAGCACATTCAACTCTACGAAGATAGCCAACTGCACAAGTGGCCTTAAATAAGTCAGGATTATTATAGTCAGCTAAAGCATTGGCTAAAATGTTTTGTGCGCTTGTTAAGGTAGAATTTCGGGTATGTTTATCTTCCATTAATAAAGCATTTTGAATTAGTCTCTGTGCTTGAGCAAATTTCTGATAAGCTCGACTTAAGATTAAACAATGTTGCTCAAAATTAATGCTTTCAGCTAACAGTTTGATTTCCGCAATAACTTCTGCTTTCTCGTCTTTCAGCAGTGCCGCTATATCAATAAAGCCATGTGTAACTGTTAGCTTCAATTCCTTAATATCTTCCCTCATTTTCAAGGTTTGATGAAGGTTAACGGCTGACAGTGCAGCTATGGCCACCACGCCGACACCAATGACGGCAGTAGATGCTGACAGAATGCCCACATTAGCCGAAAGAGATTTTAAGCCATACTGAATCACATCTAGTCTTTTGTAAGTTTCTTTAAAACCCATATCTGTTTGAACCATTTGCCCTACACCTAATACAAAATCTGGAATAGCTAACAACGGCTCGGCAACCATCCCAATTGCGGCACCTACAAAGTGACCTGTTGCCCTGTCTCTAGCTATTCCCAATAATACTCCTGCACTATTCTTCACGACTTCATAAGTGCCGGAGATGATACCAGCCTGTATGTGAGGAGGAAACACAAAAACCATATTTTTTTACCTGAATAGCGATTAATCTTACACATTATAATATATTATATGATTATGGTTAAATCTGTCAGTCTACAGTGGAATTACTTAGATGAACGAATTCATGAAAGCATTTCAGAACATCGCCCAATATTCGGCTCTCGTCGCGGCGGATGATGATAAATCCTTAGAAATTAAGAAATCTGCTACAACCGTAATTAAGTCTGTCCAGCCTGGGTTTGATGAATTGAGGGAATCAGCCACCAGACTTGAGAAAGTTGTGCAAAAATGCCGAAACGATATCGATCACGCTGAAGACGTTTGGACTTGTAAACTTGGGATTATCCAAGCTTCAAAACAGGAAATATGGCAACAGCTTGGGGAACTGAGCGGCTGTCATGTCAGAATTAATGAACTAGGGCAGCGATGTCAAAATTCGGCGATTGATCAATCTCAAGATTATTGGGATAAAATATTTGATGTCCGTGTAAAACAGAAGTGGTTTATTGATACAGCCAATAAACAAAAAAAAGGAATTGGCTGGAAAGAAAAGGATGATTTTATTAAAGATATTCCCATCGTTATGAATCTTGTTTGTATGGAAATAGATCAAATTATTAAGCGCAGCCTAGGTCTAGTTTATCAAGACCTTAGCACGATCAACTTAAAAGTGCTTACCCAGTATTTCCAAAATTTAGATAAGCAGACAAAAGATGTGTTGAAGCATCAGATGAATTTAACTTTTAGCGACATAGCAAATAAATTTGAGCAGCCGACAGTTTACTTGCCTGAGAACACCAAATCACTGAGGTCTGAAGTTATTTCGGCTCTGGATAATTTATCCAAATACCGTTTAGGCGATCTTTTTTGGGAAGAGGTTGTAAAATTTAAAAAGCAGGTTTCAAGCGCGATTGATAATTTCATTAATTCAATCTTTGATGACAGATTATACCATGGAAGTAGAGCTTTAGTTAAAGCCCTGAGATTTTACAATGAATTTCTCGAAAAGCAAGATAGATATCAGCAAGAAACACCTGCACAACGTCAGGCTGAAAGAGCCTGGATTGATTCGCAATGGACAGAAATTCAGAGACTGGAAAAAGGTATTAAAGTAATTATAAATTCTTCTCCATAATTCCTTAAGCTACTGTCATTGTACTAGAGCGCACTTTTTCACACGCTAAAATAAACTTAGTCACAATTCCATGAAAAAAATGACAACACAACTACTAGAACTAGAGGGAACGTGGGAAGAAATTCTCGCCCAATCAGCCAAATTTGCCGATCGCAGAGTTCGCATCATCGTTCTTGCTGATGAGGAACCGCTGAAGTCAGCCGAAGACTGTTTTCGTCAAGGATGGCACGAAGCAATGACAGGAGAGACTGTACCGCTTTCTGAACTGTGGGAAGGCATTGATGCAGCGATCGAGATGATGCAGTCTCTGCCAGAAACTTTACAGCAGCAAGTAGCAGAATACTTGAAAGAGTATATCGCAGAATTAAAAGATGAGCTTCAATGGGACGAATCTTTCAAGAAAACGCAACCGCAACTTGTGGCTGCTGCCCAACGCGCAAAACAAGAAATTGCTGAAGGAAAGGCACAGGAAATGAGACTCAATGAGTTATGAAATCTGCCACCCTTCCTTCCTTTTGGGAAAAATACAATTCTCTTGACAGTAGAGTAAAAGAGCAAGCTAGAAAAGCTTATCGTTTATGGCTGGAAAATCCCTTTCATCGATCTTTGCACTTCAAGTGCATCAACCAGGAAGAAAATATCTGGTCTGCGAGAATCACGCGCGGCTATCGAGCAGTGGGGATTTTACAAGGAGATACCGTGACATGGTTTTGGATTGGAAACCACGATGATTATGAAAGTTTTTTCTAGTAATCAGGCCGGGGCGGGTTTTCGAGATGGTTGGTTTCAGGCAATTATTGTTAGCGAACCCGCCCCTACATCGCCTGGAATCTTGCCTGTTTCACAAGAGTTAAAAACTTACATCCTTTCTAACACCTTAATCCCCAACAACTCCAAACCCAATTTCAAAGTCCTCGCCGTCAAATCGCACAAAATCAACCGCGAAGTCCGCAACGGTTCCTCAGCTTTCAAAACCGGACATTGCTCAAAAAATTGATTGAACTTTTGACTCAATTCAAACAAATACTGACAAATGCGATTCGGCAACAAATCGCCGCCTACAGCATTCACAACTTCATTCAACTGCAATAAATGCTTTGCCAATACCAACTCGGCATCTGATTGCAAAATTACTTTCGCACCAGCATCTAAATTCTCGAAATCAATCTCACCTTTGCGGCGAATTCCCTGCACGCGCACATAAGCATACAGCATATAAGGAGCGGTATTTCCTTGCAATGCGAGCATTTTGTCGTAACTAAAAATATAGTTGCTGGCGCGATTTTGACTTAAATCGGCATACTTAACGGCACTCAAACCAACTGTTCGAGATACGTTAGCAATGAATTCCTCAGTTTCTTGTCTTTCTTCGACTTTTAATCTCTCTTCTAAATCTTGGCGTGTGCGGACGATCGCCTCATCTAACAAATCCTGCAACCGCACCGTTTCCCCAGAACGAGTTTTGAGTTTTTTGCCGTCTTCTCCCAATACTAAACCGAAGGGAATGTGGACAATTTCGACATCTTCCGGAATCCAATTGGCTTTTCTGGCTACTGCAAATACTTGGGCAAAATGGTTTGCTTGTCCCGAATCGGTGACATAAATTAAGCGCTTTGCATTGTCTTTTTGGATGCGGTAGCGCACTGCTGCTAAATCTGTTGTGGCGTAATTGTAGCCGCCGTCGGTTTTCTGCACGATTAGCGGCAGTGGTTCGCCTTCTTTATTGGTGAAACCGTCTACAAAAACGCATTTCGCGCCGTCACTTTCTACTAGCAAACCTAAGTTGGTTAAATCTTCGACTACTGCGGGCAATAATGGATTGTAAAACGATTCGCCGCGTTCGGTTAATTTGATATCGAGCAAATCGTAGATTACTTGAAATTCGCGGCGCGATTGATCGCACAGCAATTTCCAAGCGCGGCGGGTGTCTTCGGCGCCTGCTTGCAGTTTTACTACTTCTTGGCGGGCGGTTTCTTTGAAGGTTTCGTCTGTGTCAAAGCGCTGTTTTGCTTGGCGGTAAAATGCGACTAAATCGCCTAAATCTAGAGCGTCAGCGGTTGTTAATGCTTCGGGGTGAACTTCGCGCAAGTATGCGATCAGCATTCCGAATTGGGTGCCCCAGTCGCCGATGTGGTTGATTCTGAGTACGTCGTGGCCTTGAAATTCGAGGGTGCGGGCGATCGCATCTCCGATGATTGTCGATCGCAAATGTCCGACGTGCATTTCTTTGGCGATATTCGGGCTCGAAAAGTCGATCGCCACTCTCTGAGGCGTTTTCACCGGTTCAATCCCCAAACGGGTGTCGGCGGCGATCTCACTTATTTGCGCTTCCAAATAAGCCGGTTTCAGCTTCAAATTGATAAAACCGGGCCCGGCGATTTCTGGGGTTTCGCAGATGTCGGCGATGTCTAGATTTTCAATAATAGCAGAGGCGATCGCCCGTGGGGGCTTGCCTAACTTTTTGCCCAAACTCATAGCTGCATTGCACTGAAAGTCCCCAAACTTGGGATTTCCCGCAGGGGCTAGCATCGGATCTGTACCCGCATAACTCTCGCCGAATGCGGAGGTGAAGGCTTTTTCAAATCTGGTTTTTAACTGTTGGGCGATCGAGTTCATCTTTAATATTTTGATTGGATGTTTATTTTAAACTCTAGATTAAGCACTTTTTGCCAATAATACTCTTACTACTTAGGTAATTTCCCTCTGGTTCTCTTCCTCTGTCCCTCTCCCCCTCTCCTCCTCTCCTCACCTACTAGGAAATTTTGTACTTAGCTTTGAGCTGCTGATGCGATCAAAATTACTGGCCGTGATAGCACAGACTACATTTTATCACAGTTGCGATCGCTACACAAATTAAAAATTATCACATCTAGTCAATGATCTCGATCGCTAGATCATTTTGTTAAATCGCTTACATTAAGGTATGTTAAAATTTTTTCAATGCACCCAAAAATCCTACGAAAGGAAGTAGTTATGTTATCTCAACCTGTTTTTGGCGATCGCTCTCTGACCCAAGCCTTTTATCAAGCAGTAATCGATCGCTTCTACGACGGTTTCAGTCTCTCCACCCAAGCACTATTACGAGAATGTACCCTCGGCTTTGCCCCTTGTCCCGATGGAGTCAAAACCTTTTTCATCATCGCGCCGAGTCTGGATGCAGCAGAGCAACTAATGGAAAAAATGGACAGTATTTTGGAGCGAGTTGCCGAACTCATGGCTGGAGTCGGACAAGTTGCCCTGTGCATAGTTCCCCCCGGTAGCGAAGCAGAGCAACCGGTCGATCTGCAAGACTTAGAAAAAGTTCCCGCCGATTGTCTGGCTTGCAAATTCTTTACAATTATATGGGCCGATGCTGCGGCCGATCGGTAAAATTGACAGTTAGCAACCAGCAACTCAACAGGGTTCGGCCCAAGCTGTTCCCGTGGTGGCGCGGGATAGATTGTCTGTTAGTTACAGTCCCTGGAATTATCGGGCAAAGCGTGCAGGTAATTAGAGCGTTTGCAAGGTTGCACTCGCAATCCTTGGCAAGTGTTAAACCAGACAAAATATATATCAAAAGCCCGCTTGTCAGTCGCTCAGATTTTTACCTGCCGGCTCAAACAGCCGTGCATCTACTTTTTACATTCCCAATAAAGGTCACCAAAAAGCCGCATCAACTCTCCTGGGTGTCTCGCTTCAAAAGACAGCAGCAGAAATTAGGCCGTATCGCTGGAAAATAGATTTTTGCGAACTATCTGCTGATGTTCAGAATAAGCAGAAATATTATCAAAAATAGATAAGAGTTCCGCAGGTTGACCTCAGAAACCCGGTTTCTACCCCCGCGCTTCATATTCGCGGTTCGCTGGGAAATTGACAAAAAATAGGCTGCTTGTGGGAAAGTCACAAGCTAGAAACAGAGCAAAGCTTTACTCAAAAAAAGATCAGTTTTCCAGCGACACCCCTGGCAGTGCAGAGCGATCGTACCACAGGCTCATAGAATTTGTTAAAAATTTCAGTTAAAAATTTGAATTATTAAATTTTATGCCTAACATTGGGGATAAAATCTAAGATTGAAATTCTTAAATCTGAAATCAAGGCATCATGGTCAAACTGACACCGAACCCCAGCTTTAGTTTAACAATTCGCGTTGCTCTGCCCAACAAGCCGGGAATGCTGGCAAGAGTCACCAGCGCGATCGCATCTGTCGGCGGCAACTTCGGCCAAATCGACTTGATCGAGCAAACCCGTGCCACTACCATTCGCGATATCACCGTCGATGCTTACAGCATTGAACACAACGAAGAAATAGTGCAAGCAGTGAAAGGACTGCCAGATATCAAAGTGATCGACGTGTACGATCGCACTTTCAACTTGCACCGCGGCGGAAAAATCAGCGTAGTTAGCAAAATTTCCCTCAAACGCCAGTCAGATTTGGCAATGGCATACACCCCTGGAGTCGGCCGCATCTGCACTGCGATCGCCAATGACCCCCAACAAGTTTACAACCTCACAATCAAACAAAACACTGTTGCCATTGTTACCGACGGCAGCGCAGTTTTGGGACTGGGAAACCTCGGCCCTGCCGCCGCACTGCCAGTCATGGAAGGCAAAGCCATGCTATTTAAAGAATTTGCTGGTATTGACGCCTTTCCTATCTGTTTGAACACCCAAGATACCGAGGAAATTATTCGCACAGTGCAGAATATCGCCCCGGTTTTTGGCGGCGTTAACCTCGAAGACATTTCTTCTCCCCGCTGCTTTGAAATCGAAGCACGATTGCGGGAAACCTTAGATATTCCTATTTTTCACGACGACCAGCACGGCACGGCGATTGTTAGTTTGGCAGCATTAATTAATGCCTTGAAAATCGTCAAAAAAACAATAGAAGAAGTGTGTATCGTGATTAACGGAGCCGGTGCGGCCGGAGTCGCGATCGCCCGCTTGCTGCGTAAAGCAGGTGCCGAAAACATCATCATGTGCGACTCCAAAGGCGTCCTCTCCGAAGACCGCACGGATATGAACCCAGAAAAACTAGAATTTGCCGTGCCTTCGAGCGGTACTTTGGAAGATGCGATCGCCGGTGCCGATGTATTTTTAGGCGTCAGCGCGCCCGGAGTGCTCACCCGCTCAATGGTGCGTTTGATGGCCGAAAATCCCATTGTTTTTGCAATGGCAAATCCCATTCCCGAAATTCAGCCAGAATTAATTATGGAAGATGCGGCGATCATAGCAACCGGACGCAGCGACTACCCGAATCAAATTAACAATGTTTTGGCATTTCCGGGGATATTTCGAGGTGCTTTGGACTGCAAAGCCGCCACGATTACGCCCACTATGTATTTGGAAGCAGCTTATGCGATCGCCTCTTTAGTCAGTCCTTCCCAGCTTGACAAAGAACACATTATACCATCAGTTTTTGACGAAAGAGTTGCCATTGCTGTCGCCGGTGCAGTGCAGTTGGCCGCCCGATCCGAAGGTATTGCCCGCGATTAATTGACGGAAGAAGGAAGAAGGAATAACTTCCTTCTTCCTTACGGAGTGAGAAAAATCACAGCAATAAACAAGATAATAAAGATATAATTAAATATCACAAGCCCAGCTATGTTCAGATGCAAAGCCAGTTAGGAAAAGCCAAGCGCGATCGCTGCAACTGCAAATTGTTAGAACTCAGCCCGATCGGGCTGGCATTGTGCCGGACAGACGGGACTTTTCTCGACGTAAATCCAGCTTTTGCAAGTATTATCGGCCGCACAGTTGCAGAAACTCTCCACCTCAACTACTGGGAAATTCAGCAAACACAGTGCGCTGCGAGAGAAAAATATCTAGAATGTCAAGCAAAAAATAGCTGCACGGGCCCGTGCGAAGCAGCATACAAACATAAAAACAACCATCTCGTACCGGTGCGAGTTTCGGAACGGGCAATTGAAACAGAGGGAGAGTGCGCGATTTGGCTGAGTGCTGAAGAAATTTTTAACCCTGGGCCTGAAAATATCGAGTCGCTGGAATCAGCGCCGTCGCACTGCAATTCTTCACATTTAGAAAAATTGCTCGCAAAGCAGACTGCCGAACTGGCAAAAACGAAGGAACTACTCCAAGAAAAAATTGCCGAACTGCAACAGGCTCAAGAAAAATTGCGTCTCCAAAGCCAAATTATCGACCAAATTCACGAGTCGGTGATTTC
This sequence comes from Microcoleus sp. N9_A1, assembly GCF_036701795.1. Taxonomy (NCBI): domain Bacteria; kingdom Bacillati; phylum Cyanobacteriota; class Cyanophyceae; order Oscillatoriales; family Microcoleaceae; genus Microcoleus; species Microcoleus sp. N9_A1. The sequence goes on along the minus strand of NZ_JAUBRI010000071.1, from coordinate 3,501 downwards.
TACAGATATGGACGGCTCGATCGGCATTTGGAATCAAGCCTCCCAAAAGTTATACGGCTATCAAGAAACTGAGGCTATCGGACAGCACATTTCTCTAATTTACCCGCCAGAACAGCACGAGTTTTTGTTAGAGCAAGTCATAAAACCGCTACACAAAAAAGGCGAGCATGAAATTGAAGTTATCACACGCCGTAAATCTGGAGAAAAAATTTCCTCGCACCTGATGCTTTCGCTATTGAAAGACAACACGGGAGAAATTGTCGGGATGATTTGCTATTTAACAGATATCAGCGTTCGCAAAGCTTTAGAACAAGAATTAGCACAGAGACAAGCACTATTTGATGCCTTTTTTAAGGAGGCGCCGGCGGGGCTTTGCATTTTGGACTCCCAACTGCGGTACGTGCAAATTAATCAATTTCTAGCAGAAATTAATTGCCTGAGTCCAACAGAGCACATCGGCAAGACTGTACGCGAAATATTGCCGAACATCGCTCCAATGATAGAGCCTTTATACGAACAGATTTTGAGGACGAAACAACCCCTAATTAACATCGAGATGAGTGGCGACAATCCAAGACAGCCGGGGTTGATCCGACACCGGACAGGCTCTTATTTTCCCCTGCTCGACAACGATGGCGAGGCGATCGGCATCGGTGCAGTTGTAATTGATATTAGCGATCGCAAACTTGCAGAAGGTGCACTGCAAAAAAGCGAACAGCTTTACCGCACGATGGCAAGCAACTTTCCTAACGGCGCGGTGATGTTGTTCGATCCAGAACTGCGCTACACGCTGGTAGAAGGTATAGAATTAGCAGCAGTGGGGCTTTCCAAAGAATTGATGGAAGGCAAGACAATCTGGGAAGTATTCGAGCCAGATGTTTGCGCTGACATCGAGCCAACTTATCGGGCGGCACTGGCAGGAGAAACAGTTGTTACAGAATTTTTTTACAGCGATCGCGTTTACCTCGGTTATGCTTTGCCAGTCAGAAACGAACGGCAAGAAATTATCGGCGGATTGCTAATGACTCAAAACATTACGGCTCGACAATTAGCAGAAGAAGCCCTCAAGGAAAGCGAGGAAAAATACAGGTGCATTGTCGAGACAGCCGACGAAGGAATTTGGATCATAGATGCGGAGGGTAAAACTACTTTTGTCAACCAAAAAATGGCCGATATGCTCGGCTGCACCCCAGAGGAAATGAGCGGGGAGTCGCTCTTTGCTTTCATGGATGCAGAAGGCATCGCGATCGCACAAATCAATCTCGACCGCCGCCGTCAAGGAATTAACGAACAGCACGATTTTAAGTTCCTTCGCCGAGACGGCAGCGACTTGTGGGCGATGGTTTCTACTAATTCCTTGACCGACAAACAGGGACGCTATGTGGGCGCTTTGGCAATGGTTGCCGACATTACCGATCGCAAGCAAACAGAAGCCGCATTGCAGCAGTCGGAAGCCAAATTTCGATCGCTCTACGAATTAACCAGTTTGCCTGTTTTGATGTTATATGACAATGACATCTGCGATGCCAACACAGCCACCCTAAAACTATTTGGCTGCACTACCCCGCAAGAGTTGTACGGCAAAAACCCAGGCAAACTGTCGCCTCCTTTCCAACCCAACGGCAGAGATTCTTTGAGCTTGACTGACGAAATGATGGATCTCGCCTTTGAGCGGGGCAAGCACCGTTTTGATTGGGTTCACCAGCGCTTAGACGGTACTGATTTTCCCGCAGAAGTCGTGCTGACAATCATCGAGGTTGGAAATGAAAAAATTATCCAAGCAGTTATTCAAGATTTAACCGATCGCAAACTTGCAGAAGAAATTTTAGTGCGATCCGAACAAGCGCTCAGACAACAAGCTCAGCGAGAACTACTGCTCAATCAAATTGCGAACCAAATCCGCACTTCTTTAGATTTAGACACAATTGTAGAAACAGCAGTTCAAGAAATTCGCAATCTGATGCACCTAGATTGGTGCATCTTCACTTGGTATCGCCCCAACAGCAATCCTCCCGTTTGGGACGTAACTTACGAAGCGAAGAATGCAGATTTGCCGAGTATACTCGGCACTTATCCTGTAGACCACAAATCTAGTCTGGCAGTGCGACAGATTTTGCGGCGAGAAATTCTGCGAATTGAGAATGTCAGCACTTTTGAAGATGTAGAATTGCGCGAACTTTTCCAGGCTTCAAAATTTCAATCCGTGCTGTCGCTGCCAATTCACACTGCTGCCGGCGATATTGGGGTGATTACCTGCTATCAGGCTATGTCCGTGCGAAATTGGAGCGACTCTGAAGTCGAACTGATGCAAGCGGTGGTCGCTCAAATTGCGATCGCGATCGACCACGCCGAACTGTACACCCAAACCCGCAAAGCGGCCCGACTAGCTCAAGCTCAAACTCAACAGCTAGAAGAAACTTTGCGCGAACTCCAACGTACCCAAACTCAATTAATTCAAAGTGAAAAAATGTCTAGTTTGGGACAGTTAGTAGCAGGTGTCGCCCACGAAATTAACAACCCGGTTAATTTTATCTATGGCAATCTCAGCTACACCAGCGAATACACTCAAAACTTGCTAAAAATGCTGCGACTTTACCAGAAAGAATACCCGCAGCCTAGCGCAAGAATTGTAGATGCAAGGGAAGACTTTGAAATTGATTATCTTATTGAAGATTTACCGAAAATTTTAGCATCTATGAAAGTCGGAGCCGATCGCATCCGCGACATAGTTTTGAGCCTGCGGACTTTTTCAAGACTTGACGAAGCCGAAAAGAAACAAGTTGACATTCACGAAGGCATTGAAAGCACGCTGCTGATTTTGCAAAACCGCCTGAAACATAAAGCCGATCACCCGACAATTAATGTGATTAAAGAATACGGTAATTTGCCTTTAGTGGAATGTTATCCCGGTCAGTTAAATCAAGTATTTATGAATTTGTTAAGCAATGCGCTCGACGCATTGGAAATGGAAATGAAGAAATCCGATCGCACGGCCAAAAATCTCGCAATTACGATTCGCACCCAAGTAACCGACAATAACAGCGTTGCGATATGGATAGCTGACAGTGGCCCCGGGATGAGCGAAGATGTGCAAAAGCGCTTGTTTGACCCGTTTTTCACTACTAAACCTATTGGCAAAGGAACTGGCTTAGGATTGGCGATTTCGCACTCTATTGTAGTAGAAAAACACGGCGGCAAGCTTTGTTGCAATTCTGTATTGGGAGAAGGTTCCGAATTTGCGATCGAGATTCCTCTGCGGCAAAAAATTAATTAAAACTGCAAAATTCCCAGAAACCGGGTTTCTTCCGAGATCTGTCGTCACCCAACCGAGATTTTCCCAGAAACCCGGTTTCTTAGACTTTGCAAAATTCCCAGAAACCCAGTTTCTTCCGAGATATAGCAACCGCCACATAGGTTAGGACATAAATAATGTCATGAATAGATCCTATGACCCTTTAGCATAAACGGTTTGATGCTCGTACTATGTAACTGTCAACTGTC
>NZ_JAUBRI010000070.1:0-33572 GCF_036701795.1 Microcoleus sp. N9_A1 | reverse complement strand
CTACCTAATTATCAACAAGGCATAAGAGCTATGAGGCTTATTCTATCAGCGTTATAGGTGACTTGTCGCCCCGACAGTCGAGATCCTCGCCCACCTGCAAAAGTTCAGCAGTCCAAATACCCGTACCGCAAGCCAATTCTAAAACACTTGCAAATTTGCCAAGTTTATGCAAAGCACTTTTAACAACGGCAACCTGATTAAACCAACGCTGGTTAAATTCCGCTCCGCGATCGTAACGACCTATTCTGTAAAACCATTCATCATATTCGCTAGCTCTGGCACGGTAGTAATCAACTTGTTCTTGGAGGTTTTCTCCGATTGTCATGTTCCTTTCCTCATAGCTATATTTTGGTTGGCCAGTCATAAAGTTAAGCTTCGCATCCCCCACTAGGATGAATTTCATTCCTGTACTTCCCTTTCCTGGGTTTCAAATACAACCAGCTCATAAATATCGAGCATGGACATTTGCACTTCCATTGAAGCGAAGGAAACTATTGCTGATTCTCCCTCATATTCCCGAAACAACCATTCATTTGATTCTGTTTTAATATATTGTGCGACTAAAAACTCAGATTGATAGACTAACACATATTCACGGAATTCAGGGATCGATCTATAAAACCGAAACTTATCCTCCCGATCGAAATCCTTGGTAGACTTAGAAAGCACTTCCACAATCAGCACAGGATTGAGTATTTCATCTTTCCGTCCCTCTGTGCAAACTAATTCTCCTTCAACTACCATCACATCTGGATAAGTCCCGCGTCGATACCGAGGAATCCACAACCGCAAATCGCTCATAAATGGTCTGGCATTCTTTCCCCGCAAAGCAGATTTTAAGAAGGCATAGATGTTACCTATTATCTGGCTGTGATTAATACTACCACCAGTCATTTGTACAATTTCTCCATCGCGGTATTCATTTCTAAACTCAGCAGTTTCCTCTAACTCCCGGTACTCATCTGGAGTATAAAACTTTTTCTTACTTTGTACTAACATTGTTGCCTCTGTACTAACTTTTATCTGCGTTAATCTGCGTTAATCTGCCTACATCTGCGGTTAAAAATCATAATTAACAGTATATCACAACAAAAAAGAAACGCCCAACTTCAAAGAGTCAGGCGTTTTCCACTATTTCAAAACCAGGAAAAATTAATCCCGGCGAGACACCAAATTCGATTCAATTTTCGCACCCACAACAGGTTGCACATGACTCAATGCCGACTGCAGCATGGGAGTTTTGGTAATAGCATCATTAGCCAGATTAAACAAAGGATTCGACAGAATACCCGCCAAAGTTGTCGCAACCAAAGTCAGTACAACGCTGACTTGCAAAGGCCGCATTCCTTGAAGGTTCCAGCGAACTTCGGGATAATTCTTCACCGCGTCCGACATCTCTTGAGGTTCTTTTACTACCATCATCTTGACAACGCGGATGTAGTAGTAAATCGAAATTACGCTGGTAATCAATGCCAAGATAACTAAGCCGTAAAGTCCTGCTTGCCAGCCGGCCCAGAACAGATAGATTTTGCCGAAGAATCCAGCCAGCGGCGGAATTCCGCCGAGAGAAAGCAGGCAAATACTCAATGCTAATGTTAGCAGCGGGTCTTTTTGGTACAAACCGGAGTATTCGCTGATTTGGTCGGTTCCAGTCCGCAGCGAGAAGAGGATGATGCAGGCGAATGCGCCTAGGTTCATAAACAGGTAAACCAACAGATAAAATATCATGCTGGAGTAACCGGCTTCGGTTCCTGCAATCAAACCAATCATTACAAAACCGGCTTGGGCGATCGACGAATAAGCCAAAAGCCGCTTCATGCTAGTCTGGGCGAGGGCAACTACATTGCCCAACACCATGCTGAGTATGGCTAAGGCTGTGAATACGAAGTGCCACTGTTCGATAAGTGCGGGGAAAGCTGTTGTTAACAAGCGGATTGCTAGGGCAAAACCGGCGGCTTTGGAACCCACAGAAAGGAAGGCAACAACGGGTGTTGGCGAACCTTCGTAAACGTCTGGAGTCCACTGGTGGAAGGGAACTGCGGAGATTTTGAAGGCGATTCCGGCGATCGCAAAAACCAACGCAATCACCAAACCGAGAGATTGACCTTCATTCACAGTAGAAAGGTTGGCCGCGATCGCGCTTAGCGTAGTTTGACCACCAGACAACCCGTACAACAACGAAAGTCCGTAGAGAAACACCGCCGAAGAAGATGCACCAATTAACAAATATTTCAAAGCAGCTTCATTGGAACGCGGGTCGCGTTTTGTGTAACCCGTCAGCAAATAAGACGAGATACTCAGAGTTTCCAACGAAATAAAAATCATCACCAATTCATCAGCGCCGGAAAGGAACATTCCCCCCAAAGTAGCGGTAAGCAAAATGCCGATAAATTCCGCTAAAGCAGTACCAGTTTGCAGTACATAACGGACGGATATCAAAATAGTGACAGCCGCAGTCAAAGCGATAATTCCGCGAAACACCAAACTCAAGGCATCGCTATTAAAACCGCCCAAAAACGAGATGGTATTAACGTTATCCCACTGCAAACACAAAGCAGCGACGGCGGCCAGCAAACCCGCAACGGCAACGTAGGGAGTCCAATTAGAGGAACTGCGGCCCACGATTAAATCGCCGACGAGAACCACCAAGAGGGTGATGATCACAATTCCCTCTGGCAAGATAGTTCCAGCATTTAGCTGGGCAGCAAGAGTAGCAAAATCCATATTTTCAGGCTGGTTGGGTAGTACAAGCCGAAATGGCTGTAATGGGCTGTGAACTTGTAAAAATTCTTTACCAAACACAGATTGTAGCGGATTACAGCTTTGCCAGCTTAGTTGGGCGGGTGTTTGTTGCTGTTGAGTCGGCGGGGGAGTCTGCCACAAAAGCGATCGCACTGCGGAAAAATCGCCATTGCGGCCGATCGGGCAAATTTTTTTTCCTTCACCCCTTGACACCGAGGCAACGTAAGGCGTTTAGGATTGATTGATTGGCGATCGACTCTGAACAGAAAGGACGAAAGGTATGCAACCTGCAACGGGCTGAGTGTCGCTTTGTCAGGGGTAACGGAGGGCGATCGCCAAGACTGCTGATGCCGCTAGCGCTGCTGCCGATCGAATGTGATTCCAGATTGTCCAGTTAACAAGGTAGCTGGCCCACAGCCTCGCGCCCTCAGCGCTGCCTGGATCGACTTTTGCCAGCGCATCGTTCAGCGGTACATTACAGGCGATCGTCACTCCCACCGTACCGACGAGATACAACAAGCTACCGATCAGCAAATAGATAGCACCTGTTTGAGGCCATTTGAATGAGGAGAAAGCCAGAAAAATGCAAGCCGCAGCCGTTCCAAACAGCGCCGTCATAAACAATGGATTGATGACTGCAATATTGATCGATTGCATGGCCGCAATCCCCTGCGCCGGCGGGAGTCGGCCAAGGGCGTTCATCACGAAGGTTGAGAAGGCGAAAAAGACTCCGGCTATCAGGCCACAGCCCAGTACCGCGAAAAGTTTCAATATCAAAAGCGACTGGTGAGGAATTGTCATAAAGCCTCTTTTCTGGTGCGATGCTTCTGTACCGGAGCAGGTTATTGAGCTAAGTCTTTACTGCGGTGCGATCGCCCTTTGATTCTCCCAATCTGCTCGGTTGAGGCGATAAACAAAGCAGTCATCGTCGCCAAACTGTCGCGGTTCCACAAATTGGAAACCAAAACGTTCGTAAAAGCGGTGGGCGCGGGTATTGTTGGCAAGCGGATCGATCAGTACAGCCGTCACAGCAGAGTCGGCGAAACATCGAGCAAGTGCAAGCTGCATCATTTGTGTTCCGTAGCCTTTGCTCAATTCTTTCTCCTCTCCGATCCAGATATCAATGGCGCGGAGATTCGCAGCAACATCATCACCCCAATAGTGACTCTCCTCAAGTGCCGGATCGATAATTTGGATAAATCCGATCGGGCGATTGTCGATTTCAGCAATCAATTGCTCCCTCCAGTCGGGAGTGCGATCGAGTTCTATCTCCCAGTGCCAGTCATCGTTCGGATCTGAGACAATTATGTGAGGTTGCTCATCCCAGCGTCGCAATAAATTTAAATCTGCGGGGGTAGCGGGGCGTAAATTTATCATGGCTTGTTTGCATCTAAAACTTGTTGCAGCTTTGCTGTCGCGCACAAACGATCGCCTCTTTGGCAGACATCTGCAGTTTTGCGAAAGAGGCGATCGCTAAATCACGGAAACCACTGGATAATTATAACTTTCTTTGACCACTAAACCGTCCTTCCAATATCCAATAGAAAGCTGGTTGCTCTTCGTGTCAATTATTTGACCGTCTATTTTAGTGGTAAAGTCATTATACCAATTTGCGATTACTACAAAATCATAATCTTTTTCGGCGGCCACAGCAATGTCTTGACTAATTAATTTTGATTCTCTAAATTCCACCAACATCTCATTGAAAAAATATTCTCTCCCTTGACGGCACGCTTCTTTACCCTTGGTAACAGTTCCGTCACCTTCAATCATCACAATATCTTCGGAGTAATATTTATCTAAAACTGCGGATGTTTGAAAACTAGCGACCAAGTTATTGATATCTGCTAGCTTGAGCTGTAGTTCTTCTAATGTCATAAAAAATTACTTCACGCGATCGACAAATAGGGAGCATCTGAGTTTGGATTTCACTCTCGTTAAGAGTCGGAGAGTTCGTTAGATATGACTGCGGGCACTCAATCGCTTTCCTCGGAATGAAAATATCTGCGTTGCATCTGTGTGTATGTGCCTCACATCTGCGGTTGAATTATCAATCGAAAATTTACACAAATTTGTAAGGCGCTCCCAAAATGGTATCAAAAATTAGTCCCACAATATTCTGATGTTAGCTGGCGAGTGCGATCGCCAATCGGTCAAATAGTCGATCGCGCTTCTAGTCTTTTTGCAGGGAAACCATCAAATCTATCCCAATCTAAAATCTAAAACTTAAAATTGAGGAACCATCCGCCCGCATCCAACAGTCTCAGCATCCAGTTACCTGCAATTCTGCTACAGTCAGTCATGACATCCCCGTGCATCTTCCAGAGACAAGAGTTCCCAGCCTCTGCGCCGACTGCAGTAAAATCCCATCAGCTTGTCACCTGCAACCCGATCGGCAATAACTTAAAAATTAAGGTAGTTTGAAAATAATCGCCCAAAGTTCCCATAAGCCTTGACATCCGACCTACACTCTGTAAATTAGACACTCTAACTGCGCCGCCATCCATATTTAAAAGATGCCATGTCAACCTTAGTCATCGTCGAATCTCCCACAAAAGCCCGTACCATTCGCAACTTCCTGCCCTCCACCTACCGTGTAGAGGCATCAATGGGCCACGTCCGCGACCTCCCATCCTCCGCCGAAGAAATACCAGAAGCCGTTAAAGGAGAAAAATGGGCGCAACTAGGCGTCAACGTGGAAGCAGACTTTGAACCGCTTTACGTCATCCCCAAAGATAAAAAGAAAATTGTTAAAGAACTCAAAGACGCCCTCAAAGACGCCACAGAACTGATTCTAGCCACAGACGAAGACCGAGAAGGCGAAAGCATTTCCTGGCATTTGCTGCAAATCCTCAAACCCAAAGTCCCCATCAAGCGGATGGTATTTCACGAAATCACCCGCGAAGCCATCCGCGACGCCCTCACCCACTGCCGCGATATCGACAACCGAGTTGTACAGGCCCAGGAAACTCGCCGAATTCTCGATCGACTCGTCGGCTACACCCTATCTCCGCTACTGTGGAAGAAAATCGCCTGGGGTTTGTCCGCAGGGCGAGTCCAGTCCGTCGCAGTCAGGCTGTTAGTACGCCGGGAACGGGAACGCCGCGCCTTCCGCCAAGGTAGCTACTGGGATTTGAAAGCCGTTTTGGAAAAGGGCAAAATTTCCTTCGATGCCAAACTCGTCACAGTCGGGAACGTGAAAGTTGCCAACGGCAGCGATTTCGATGAAAATACCGGGCAAATTATCGCAGGCCGCCGCGTACTTTTGCTGAACGAAGAACAGGCGCGGGCGTTACTCTCACGCATTCAAAACAAACCCTGGACTGTCGGTAATATCGAAGAACGGCCAGTCACCCGCAAACCCTCGCCGCCGTTTACGACCTCGACTTTGCAGCAAGAGGCTAACCGCAAGCTGAGGCTGGGTGCGCGGGAAACCATGCGAATTGCCCAAAGTCTCTACGAACGCGGTTTTATCACCTATATGCGGACGGATTCGGTGCATTTATCCGAACAGGCGATTACCGCCGCCCGCAGTTGTGTGCAAGAACTTTACGGCAGCGAATATCTCAGCCCTCAACCCCGCAAATACACCACGAAAAGCAAAGGCGCCCAGGAAGCCCACGAAGCTATCCGCCCTGCTGGCAGCACTTTTCGGACTCCGCAGCAAACGGGATTGGATGGGATTGATTTCCGCCTCTATGATTTGATTTGGAAGCGGACAGTGGCTTCGCAAATGGCCGATTCCCGCCAAACTCACGTCACTGTATTAACTCAGGTAGAAGATGCCGGTTTCCGTTCCAGTGGCAAACGCATTGATTTTCCAGGCTTTTTGCGGGCCTACGTGGAAGGTTCCGACGATCCGAATGCGGCGTTGGAAGACCAAGAGGTGATTTTGCCGGCGCTGAAGGTGGGGGATAAACCTAATTGTAAGGATTTAGAGGCAGTTGGCCACGAAACTCAACCTCCCGCCCGCTATACGGAGGCTTCGCTGGTGAAGATGCTGGAAAGCGAGGGGGTTGGCCGTCCGAGTACATACGCGAGTATTATCGGTACAATTGTCGATCGGGGATACGCGAAATTAATAGCTAACGCCCTGATTCCCACATTCACCGCTTTCGCCGTCACTACTTTATTAGAAACGCATTTCCCCGACTTAGTAGACACAGGTTTTACTTCGCGCATGGAACAAACCCTCGATGAAATTGCCACCGGCGAGGCGAAATGGCTGCCGTATTTGCAAAAGTTTTATACAGGGGAAATGGGACTCGCAACCCAAGTCAAAGAACAGGAAAGTCAGATCGACGCGAAAGTTGCCCGAACTGTGATATTGGAGAATATCACGGCAAAAGTCTGCATCGGTAAATACGGCGCTTACCTGGAATCTGAAAACGAAGAAGGCCAGGTAAAAGCATCGATTCCCCAGGATTTGACTCCGGCAGATTTAGACCCTGAAAAAGTCGATTTTCTGTTAAAGCAAAAGACGGAAGGCCCGGAAAAATTGGGTCTCCACCCGGACACCGGGGAACCGATTTATGTGCTGATTGGCAATTACGGCCCCTACGTTCAGTTGGGGGATGTTTCGGAAACGAACAAGAAACCGAAGCGGTCTTCTTTACCGAAGGGAACTGATAAGGATAATGTGACGCTGGATATGGCGGTGAGTTTGTTGACTTTACCTCGGTTGTTGGGCACTCACCCGGATACGGGGGCGAAGGTGCAGGCTAATTTGGGGATGTACGGGCCTTATGTTGTGCACGACCAGGGTAAGGTTGGTAAGGATTATCGATCGATCAAGCCGCCTGATGATGTTTTGACTATAATGCTCGATCGGGCATTAGAGTTATTATCGCAGCCAAAAGCCGTGCGTGGCAGTAAATCAGCGACACCTTTGAAGGAATTGGGGGCGCATCCAGAGTCGGGAGAACTGTTGAATGTTTACGATGGCCGCTACGGCCCCTACGTGAAACACGGCGATATCAATGCTTCTTTGGCTAAGGATGAATCTGTGGAGAATTTCACCTTACAAAAAGCATTGGATTTGTTAGCAGCGAAGGAAGCGGCGGGCGGCGGAAAATCTAGCAGCAAGTCGAAGAAGTCTAGTAAGACTGCGGCGAAGTCGGAGACTGCAACTGAGAAGACTGCGGCGAAGAAAACCACTGCTAAGAAAACGACTGCGGCGAAGAAAACGACTACTAAGAAGGCGGCGACTGCGACAAAGACGAAGAAAGCAACTAAGTCAAGTTAGTTTAGTTTTCACTCATCGAGAAACCCGGACGGTGTAGGGGCGGTGCCCCCGTGCCCGCCCGGTTTTTTTGTTGGTAAAATACTGCAAAAATTTAGGTTTTTAGTAAGAACTTCAGTCCTTAAAATTGGGTTAGAGTGTCGTAGGGCGATCGGAGTTTTTTAAGAAAAAGATGTTTGGGCGATCGCTCCATATTATAATAGAATTTTATCGTAAAAAAGCAGGAGTCAATTTCGGAAATATATGGAAAAATATACAAATGAGTTCATGTTCTTTGACCTAATAATTCCTCTATCTTCTGGAGGCAAACCAATCAATCTCACTATCAATATTGAGGCAGTATCATATGGTGCTTAAACATTTGCTGGAGAAAGTAGTTCTTGAGTATCCAGAAGCTAGCAAAGATAGCTTTAAAGGACACCCATTTGCTAGATATTTCAGAAAGAAGATCCCAGAATCTATAGAGTCATTCTTACATCTCCCCGATATGTACAGCATTGAAGCTTCGGCCGGTAAGGGTACTTGGGCTAAAGTTCCTTGGATTGCAATATTTAATAAATTAGTCACTGAGACTGTAACTTCAGGATTTTACTGTGTTTACTTTTTTCCTGTGGATGGCTCTGGTGTTTATCTTTCTTTAAATCAGGGTATTGCAGATATACGCGATGAGTGTGGGCTTCCTGGATCAAGAAATATGGTTAGAAATCAAGCAAAATTTTTTAGAGATACCCTTGGAGAAGAAGCGATTAAAGATTTTTCTGATTGACTAGACTTAAAGCTAACTTTCATTTCTAAAAAAGACGCTAGAAGATTGGGGCAGGCTTATGAAGCAGGTAACATTGCATCCAAATTTTACCCTAGAAATGAGATACCTGATGATAAGATATTGACTGACGACCTCAATAAACTCCTAGAAATTTACTTTACTCTTTTTGAAAAAGCTTTTTTAATAAATGATATTCAGAACTCCGCTCAAAAAGAAGAAGACTGGTTTGAAGATTTAACAAAATATAGAATACATAGAGTTACTGAAAGAAACCAAAGTTTATCTAAAAAAGTCAAACAGTTGCAAGGTTATATATGCAAAGCTTGCGATTTCAACTTTGAAGCTCGATATGGAGAAGTAGGCAAGCAATTTATAGAGGCGCATCATACTATTCCAATATCAAGCTTGAGCAAGGCGAAAATTAAATTAGATCCAATACAAGACTTTACGGTTCTTTGCTCCAACTGTCATCGCATGATCCATCGAATTAAGCCAACGCCAACTTTGGAAGAATTCAAGAAAATATTAAAGATGTAAAATGCTAAATATGCTGATCTCACGCCCCCAAGATCGATCGCACCAACCCCCCCCCAATCAATAACCTCGCGTGTAAAATCTCCTCAGCCGCCAAAAAGGCCGTATGTGCGATCGGCCCAACGAAAAAACTGCGATAATCCAGAAATAGAAAGCATACTATACCGTAAATTGCCCACACTGGAAAATTTTCATACTTTTCCTGAGTAAAAATTGACATAGATCCAAACCATGAACTATATTAGAGAAAAGGATGCAGCAGACATGATCTAATCATGACATCCCGTTACCCACGAGGGTCGAGGAATTCCGGTAAAGACGTTCTGAATACCAAGATTTATATTTTGGCGAAGGCTCCTTAAGGAGCCTTTGTTATTTTAGGGCTTCGGTAATTCCTTATTCTGCAATAAGTTTTTGGCTATGACGAAGAAGCCTACTTTTTTAACTTTATCTATGCCTTTGTATATAGGATAAGCACTGTGTATATGTAATCTCAACTTTTTACTTTCTCTGAATGCTGAAAAAGCAATGAAATAATTAACCTCAATACCATTTGAATCTACAATTTTAATGATTGCAAACTTTCTATACCCAGCGTGACAAACTAAGGTTTCGTTCTCGCCCAATGACTCGACAATACTCGGTAATTGCGTTGAGAGTTGGTATCTCTCAAAATTAAACGTTCTGGACTCTCTCGGCCCATTATAGATCAATACCTGTGATTCTTCGCTAGAAATATCATCTGAATCTTTAGTAAAACAATGCAAACCATAAGTTACTATAAATTTGTACGTGCTTATATTTTTTTCGTCTCTTTTGTCAAGATACTCAACCCAGCGAGCATTAAGATGCGATAAATCATAAATTTCACCATTAAATAGAAAATTTTTCCATGATGTAACTTCTTGGACGGTATTGAACTTCATGCTTATAAAATAGAATTTATGCGATTTATGAATTAGGTATATATTTGCTATTATAGTAGTGCCAACGAGCGATGTGTGAAATTTTGATGATTTTCTTGAGTAGAACTTGACTCGACACAAAAAATCGGTTTTGAGCTTGTGCGCGAACTCTGGCTCGAATTTGTTCGGAAATCGCCATTTTGCTTATCTTTTTAATGGTTCCAGCAAGCCGCGCTGCACAGCTTCATTTAAGGCTTGAGCTTGTCGCAGTAGTCGAGTTTCATAGATGTGGATTAATGCCTGCAATTCCTCGCGTTCTACAGAGGCGATCGTACCAGCTTGTTGGCGGTCTAGCAATTCACTTAATCGTTGTTCTTGGATTGGTTGCAGCCGGAGTTGAGTCTGAGCGATTACTTCTGCATCAGACAATTCTGATACTGGTTTAGAAGTTGGCAATAAGACAATTTCCAGAGTTTCTACTAGAATCTCACTGACGCTGCGGTGGCGTTGCTGCGCTAGCAATTCTGCTTGGTGATAGACTTCATCTGGCAGATTTAGGGTGATTTGGGCGGTCATAGGTGCAAAGCTATGAAACGAATATTTATATTATGCCATATTTTACTAATTGATATTTTCAGGTGTATCTAAGATTTCGTCTGCCTCGTCATTCTCGCGGATAGCTATTTCAATTTCATCTGGGAAAGCGGCCGCGTAAGCCCAGGCATTTGCTAAATCAGTAGCAGTTAGTGTGGGATAGTTCTCTAAGAGTTGGGATTCGTTCATACCCAAGTGGCGAAAACTCACCAACACCCAAACAGGAATCCGAGTCTTTATAATACAAGCATCACCGCCGCAGACACCGGGAGTTTTGCTAATTCCTTGCCAGGTGTTAGCTAAATTTTGGGTTAATAATTGGATAACTTGAGCTTTCTCGCTTGGCGTCAAGGCTAGGAGTTGTGCTTCTAATTCTTGAATTTTCATACAACCTGTTTGATTTATGCAATATGTATGTATTTACTATTGTAGCGCGATCGTAGGTTTACGGGATATTGTCAGGTGTATCTAAGATTTCGTCAGCCTCGTCTTGCAGTCTAATTGCTTCCTCAATTTCGTCAGGATAAGCGACCGCATAAGCCCAAACATTTACTAAATCAGCAGCACTCAGATGGGGATAGCAATCTAGGATAAAAGCATCGGTAGCGCCGTCATTGCGATAGCTTGCGAGTAACCAAACGGGAATGCGAGTATTGTCAATACAAGCATCGCCGCCCATCACAGCGGGAGTTTTTGTAATAGACCGTCCGCTGTTTTTTAGACTCTGAGTTAAGATGCGAATTGCCTCTGCTTTCTCTGCTGGCGTTAAGGCAAGAAGTTGCGCTTCTAATTCTGGGATTGTCATAGAGCTTATTTGATGTATGAATTATGTATGTATTTTATATTGTAGGGCGATCGCCCTATCAATGACCTCGCGTTGGTCTAAAATCTCCTGGGCGACCAAAAAGGCCATACGGGCGATCGACTTTTTTGCCCGTATAATCCCGCCCTCTTGCCACAGCAGCAGGCCCAAAAACTAGCAGCAAGTCGAAAAAGTCAACTAAGACGGCGGCGAAGAAAAACAACTGCTAAAAAGACGGCGACTAAGAAAAAAAACCAGTGAAATTAGTTTAGTTTTCACTCATCCAGAAACCCGGTTTATTAAAAAAACCGGGTTTCTTTATTTATAAAATACTAGAAAAACTTGCAAAAATAGGTTTGATCGTTCGGACTTCAGTCCTTAAAATTCTCTTCTCTTCTCTTGCAAATGTGTCATAAACGTCTTCGCGGTTCGATCGCCCGCCCGGATTTTTTTTGAGACATATCAACTCAAACTCTTGTCAAGCCTAGCTTTTGGGCTGGCTTGTCACCAGCCGGCAAAATCAGCCTATTTACTTATTGACAATTGCTCCTCTCTGTTAAATTGTCAGGGATATCACATAAAAGTTAAAAAATGTATCAAAAACAACAGAAAGTACCGAATGTTTTATGTAGGGGTCTACAATTAAGAAACGAAACAAGATTAAGAGGCGCGATCCCTATGGATATGAATATGGATATGAATGAAAACCTCGACTGGGAAGAAGCATTTGAGTACCGAGCGGGCTTGACAGTAGAATTGAAGTCCCAGCCTGGGGTTTTGCATACGATCGCTTACTATGAAGTGATGATGGTACCGCCCATCTGGTTAGAAAATGACCCGCGTCCCCGCTATCCTCACGAACTGCTAGTCGTTTCCCACCAGCCAACTGTGTCCAATATTTGCCGGATTTCAGAGTGTCCTGTTTTAGTCGCCTCCTAAGTTTTTTCAGCGGGAAATATCGGCGATGGCATCTAGCCAGCAATCAAACCGATGCAGTGATTTTCGGATTGAGACTGCTGGAGTTTACTTTGTGGCGATCGCTTAAGATATAGATGGCGACCCAGAAGGATAGACGCGAATCAATTGACCTGTTAATGTTGCAAGTGAGGAAATAGCTTCATTAATGTTAGTCGCCATTCTTGCTAAGTCATCATCTGCCTTACAGACAATAATACCAGCATGGTCATGCTGTGAGCTGTGCAGTCTAATAAAATGACGGCGATTGAGAGTTAAAACAGCTCGATTTTAATTGACCGCAAAAGCTAACACTTCCTCGTCAGGAATTTTTTGGTTATCTTTTCCGGCTTCTTGCACTGTCAGAATTCAGAATATTGTGCCCCATTTGGCGCAGCAATTCTACAACCTCTATGGGAAATTGTTCGTCACCATAAAGACGCGCCATCATTTCAATCCTCGTCATTTTCGCGGATAGCTATTTCAATTTCCTCGGGAAAAGCTGCCGCATAAGTCCAGGCATTTGCTAAATCAGTAGCGGTTAGTGTGGGATAGTTATCTAAGAGTCGAGACTCGTTCATGCCCAAGCGACAAAAACTTGCCACTACCCAAACAGGAATGCGAGTATTTCTGATACAAGCATCACCGCCACAGACACCGGGAGTTTTGCTAATTCATTGCCAGGTGTTAGCTAGATTTTGGGTTAATAATTAGATAATATGTATTTGCTATTATACGCAATTCCTTTCTCTATCCTCTCTTCCTCTGCGCCCTCTGCGCCCTCTGCGGTTCATAAAAAAAAGCCCTTTCACAAATGAAATAGCATTGCTATATAGCGGTTCTCAAAAAAGTGAGGATAGCCATAGCCATAGCCATAGCCCGGATAGTACCTCATTTTTCTGAGAAAGGCTATATATCTTTTTAACTTCTTGATAAATCTGTAAATTATAAAAATTGCTCACCCTTTTACCGGGAGCTTAAACGAACCTAAAAAACTTTAACACAAAACGAGTTATACCATTTTAGATTTTAGATTTTAAAATTGGGAATGACAGAGGACATAAAGCTTTGGATATTGCCTAAATTTGCATTTTTTTTAATAAGTGGTATCAGCCATCTGCAGGCACAAAGTAAAATCAACTTCAGGTAGAAATCATTACGACTTCTACCTTGAGAAGAATCTTTTTGGGGACTTGCACAACACATCCCACCAATCGCAGCACATACGTATCAGGTACACAGTGCACCCTCTCCGCAAACTCTTGTGTAAATCCTATTTTATATTACTGAATTCCTTGATCCCCGAAAATCTCCATCTTTCTGCCCTCAGAATTGTGCGATGTTTAGCCAGAAATTAACATTGATTTAAACTTTTATGTAGACATAAACGAGCTAGAATTCAATAGTTTGCGTGGAAGACATGGAGTTTAAATACAAAATGTCACAAATAACAAATTAATATCGATCGCACTTCTAGATCGCACTTTACAAAACAACCAAAACTCAGGAGTCAACAGCCGATGATGCTAGAAACCACCGAGATCCCCCAATTAAAGCCACTTTCCGACTCAGAACTGCACAAAATGAACGCCTACTGGCGGGCCGCAAACTACCTATCCGTCGGACAAATCTATCTCCTCGACAACCCGCTACTCAAAGAACCACTCAAACTCGAACACGTCAAACCGAGACTCCTCGGACATTGGGGCACCACTCCAGGCCTCAACTTCATCTACGTTCACCTCAACCGCATCATTAAAGCCCAAGACATCAACGCCATCTACATCGCAGGCCCAGGACACGGCGGGCCCGGCTTGGTCGCCAACACCTATCTCGAAGGCACTTATAGCGAATATTACTCGAACATTTCTGAAGATGAAGAGGGGATCAGGCGGCTGTTCAAACAGTTCTCATTTCCCGGCGGTATCCCCAGCCACGTCGCGCCGGAAACTCCGGGTTCGATTCACGAAGGCGGCGAACTCGGCTACGCCCTCGTCCACGCCTACGGGGCGGCTTTCGACAATCCAGATTTGATTGTGGCGGCTGTTGTCGGCGACGGGGAAGCGGAAACGGGCCCGCTGGCTGCTAGCTGGCATTCTAACAAGTTTCTCAACCCGGTTCGGGACGGGGCTGTGTTGCCGATTTTGCACCTGAATGGCTACAAAATTGCTAATCCGACGCTGTTGGCGCGCATTCCGCAGGAGGAATTGGAAAGTTTGATGGTTGGTTACGGCTACAAACCTTATTGGGTGGAAGGTTCAGACCCGGAAACGATGCACCAGTTGATGGCTGCAACTATGGATGCGGCGATCGGTGAAATTAAGGCGATTCAGGAAAAAGCCCGGACTGAAGGTTGTACCGATCGCCCGCAGTGGCCGATGATTGTGATGAAAACTCCCAAAGGCTGGACTGGACCCAAGGAGGTTGACGGTAAGAAAACTGAGGGCTCTTGGCGATCGCACCAAGTCCCGTTAGCTGAAATGGCTTCTAAGCCTGGACACGTCCAACTCCTGGAAGATTGGATGAAAAGCTACAAGCCCGAAGAACTCTTTGACGACAAGGGTAAACTGATTGCAGAATTGGCGGAACTTGCACCCAAGGGCGATCGGCGGATGGGGGCAAATCCCCACGCTAACGGCGGCAAGCTGCTGCGAGACTTGAAAATGCCGGAATTTGCAGACTACGCCGTAGACGTGCAGAAACCTGGCACTGAGATGGCAGAAGCAACCCGCGTCTGCGGCCGTTTCCTGCGAGATGTGATGAAACTCAATCAGGAAAACGCGAATTTCCGAGTTGTCGGGCCGGATGAGACAGCCTCAAATCGCCTCGATCCGGTGTTTGAAGTGACGAGTCGGGGGTGGATGGCTCAAACTTTACCGGAAGATGACCACCTCTTCACCCCCGACGGCCGCGTGATGGAAGTCCTCAGCGAACATCTGTGTCAGGGATGGCTGGAAGGCTATTTGCTGACAGGAAGGCACGGATTTTTCTCTTGCTACGAGGCGTTTATTCACATCATTGATTCGATGTTCAACCAACACGCTAAGTGGTTGAAAACTACTAGCGAGATTCCTTGGCGCAGACCGATCGCCTCTTTGAATTATTTGCTAACATCTCACGTTTGGCGGCAAGATCACAACGGTTTTTCTCACCAAGATCCGGGTTTTATCGACCACGTAATTAACAAGAAAGCGGAAGTGGTGCGGATTTATTTGCCGCCTGATGCGAACACTTTGCTGTCAGTAACTGACCACTGTCTCCGCAGCCGCAATTACGTTAATGTGATTATTGCAGGGAAGCAGCCGGCTTTGCAGTATTTGGATATGGATGCTGCGATCAAACACTGTACGACTGGCCTCGGTATTTGGGAGTGGGCTAGCAACGATCGAGGCGGCGAACCGGATGTGGTGATGGCTTGCGCGGGCGATGTTCCGACGCTGGAAACTTTGGCTGCGGTTGATATTCTGCGCCGAGATTATCCCGAGTTAAAAGTGCGGGTGGTAAATGTGGTGGATTTGATGACGCTGCAACCTACTAGCGAACATCCCCACGGTTTGTCCGATCGCGATTTTGATGCTTTGTTCACGAAGGATAAGCCTGTGATTTTTGCTTTTCACGGCTATCCTTGGCTGATTCACCGCTTGACTTACCGCCGGACTAATCACTCGAATATTCACGTTCGCGGTTACAAGGAAGAGGGTACGACTACTACGCCGTTTGATATGGTGGTGATGAACGATCTCGATCGCTTCCATTTAGTTGGTGATGTACTCGATCGCGTTCCGAAACTGAGTTCTGTAGCAGCTTACGGCAAACAGGCTATGCGGGACAAGCTGATCGATCACAGGCATTACATTAGGAAACACGGCGATGATATGCCGGAAATCCGCGATTGGAAGTGGCCTCACGGTGGCGCGGTTTCGTCGGATGCGCCGAAGGAAACTAAAGGTTCGGAGGTGACGGGAGATCAAGGTGTGCGATCAGGTGCACCGGGTTAATAGGTTCGTAGTGAGGACTTTAGTCCTTCTTCCCCTAATTATATGAGGACTTTAGTCCTTCCATTTTTTCCCTAAGTCCTGTTAGAATGAATCATATTAATTCCGGTTGGATCGGAATTATTTAACCGCAGAGAACACAGAGGAAGATTAGAGATAGATATGGGAAAAGTTTGGATTATTATTGATAAGGAGTTTTAAAAACTCTTTTGCT
The DNA here is from genome assembly GCF_036701795.1 of Microcoleus sp. N9_A1. Taxonomy (NCBI): domain Bacteria; kingdom Bacillati; phylum Cyanobacteriota; class Cyanophyceae; order Oscillatoriales; family Microcoleaceae; genus Microcoleus; species Microcoleus sp. N9_A1. Next base: position 16,824 of record NZ_JAUBRI010000070.1, on the reverse strand, counting down.
AAGCTGATAAAATTCAAATACAATCAAGATCAAATCCGTAAGTATCGGAATTATTCATCTCTCTCTTCTCTGACTCTGCGCCCTCTGCGCCCTCTGTGGTTAATAAAAAAAAATCCTGTTCACCAATGAAATAAGATATCTATATGAGCTTAAAAATTTACTTTCTGCGACACGGTGAAACAAATTACAGCAAGACGGGCGGCTACTGTGGCGACCTCGACGCAGAATTAACACCGGAAGGTTCTATGATGGCCGAACAATTTGCTGCAACTTACGCAAAATTGCCTTGGAATGCTGTTTATGTCAGTCCCATGAAACGCACAATTGCTACGGCTAAACCTCTTTGCGATGCTGTGGGAATTGAAATGCAACTGCGCGATGGATTGAAGGAAATTAAGTACGGCAAGTGGGAGGGTGAAACAGTTGAATTTGTCCGCGAAAAATATGCTGAAGATTACATTAATTGGTTGACGGAACCGGCTTGGAATCCACCGACTGAGGGGGAAACTTCTGTGCAAATTGCTAGCCGATCGTCCTTAGTGATTGCAGAAATTCAGGAAAAGTACAAAAATGGTAATGTTTTGGTAGTTTCCCACAAGGCGACTATTCGGATTATTCTGTGCAGTTTGTTGGGGATAGATTTGGGAAGTTACCGCAATCGCATTGCCGCTTTAGCAGCTTCTGTGAGTGTTGTCAAGTTTGATGTGCGCGGGCCGATGCTGGAGGTTTTGGGCGATCGCTCTTACATGGATGAAACTCTCCGCAATTTACCCGGTACTTGAGATTGGCGGTAAGGTGCGGGGACGCACCCTACAATCTGAAACTAAAGTGCGCCCAAGTAAGACAATCCTAAAATCGTACCTGTTCCCAGAATATGACCGAAGCAGAGACTTCCGATAAGTGCACCCAAGCTCAAACCGCCCACCAGATTCGCTGAGGGCGCGGCTGGGCCTGTGTGGGGATTTTTGATGGTTAAGCTGCCGAAAGCAATGGCTGCAACATTGCAAATAATCATAATTAAACCGATTTCGGGGCTCCACTCTACGGTTCTGGCGCTAACGGTTAGTAAAATTGTTGGCAACATGGCGATCGCATCCTTAATTTTTAGTGCATCAAAATCTGATGATGAAGATATATCAAACAACAGCAACCCGTGGCTACAGATCGAATTAATTTTTAATAATTTGACATATTCCTTAACAAAGATATAATTAGTGAATAGCTAACAATTAATACGGGTAGCCAGCAACCGGATTTTTTAGCAAAATACACAGGTTCCAACCAGCAGAAAAGGTAAAAATCCTGTTTCTTAGGTCGGAGTGCGTAAGCCCTGAATTACAAATTACAAATTACCATGAAAATCCTAGTTTTAAACGCAGGTTCTAGCAGTCAAAAAAGCTGCTTGTACGAACTAAACGATCAGCTTCCCGATCGCCCGCCACAACCTCTCTGGGAAGCAAAAATAGACTGGACTCACCGCGAAAATGCCGGGGAGTTGCAAGTCAAAACTGCTGCGGGTCATAGGTTTGAGGAAGAATTTACCTCAGATTCTCGCGCCGGGGCGATTTCTCGAATGCTGGAGACTTTGTGGCAGGGGGAAACTCAAGTTATTAATAGTTTAAACGAGATTGATATTGTCGGCCATCGCGTCGTACACGGCGGGGAAAACTATCAGCAAAGTAGGCTGATTTCGCCGGAAGTAAAACAGGAAATTGACCGTTTATCTGAGTTTGCTCCCGTCCACAATCCGGTTAATTTGGAAGGCATCGAAGCAATTGAAAAAATACTGGGAAATGTGCCGCAAGTTGCAGTTTTTGATACGGCTTTTCACGCCCAATTGCCGCCCGCTGCGTTTGTTTATCCTGGGCCCTACGAATGGCTGGAAGAGGGGATTCGCCGCTACGGTTTTCACGGCATTAGCCATCAATATTGCACTCGCAGGGCTGCTGAAATTCTCAACCCCGATTCGGCGGATTTGCGGCTGATTAGCTGTCATTTGGGCAACGGGTGCTCTCTGGCGGCGGTTCTCGGTGGTCGGAGTGTTGATACTACGATGGGTTTTACTCCTTTGGATGGTTTGATGATGGGAAGTCGATCGGGGGCGATCGATCCTGGTATCATAATTCATCTGTTAAGGCGATCGCACTTGACTGCTGAGGAACTAGATAATATTCTGAATCGGAATTCTGGTTTAAAAGGAATTTCCGGGGTTTCTAGCGATATGCGGCAAATTTTGGCAGCCATTAAAGATGGCAATTCTCGCGCTCAACTTGCTTTGGATATTTACGTGCACCGTTTGCGGGCTGGTATCGGGGCGATGTTGGCGAGTTTGGGCGGGTTGGATGCTTTGATTTTCACTGCGGGTGTTGGGGAAAATTCTGCTGTTGTGCGGGCTGCCGCCTGCGAAGCTTTTGGATTTATCGGGTTAAAATTGGATGGTGATAAAAATCAACAGTCGCTGATCGATCAAGATATTGCGGCAGTGGATTCAGCGGTGAGAATTTTGGTAATTCACACGCAGGAGGATTGGGAAATTGTGCGAGAATGCTGGAAACTTTATCACTAACTTATTTGATGAATTCCTTCAACAGCGATGCCCACTCAGCTTCGCAGAAGGTCAACAATCACGAACAGCGCCACCGAAATAGATCTAATTCATCTGCGTTAATCTGTGTTAATCTGCCCTCATCTGCGGTCAAAAAAGAGAATGTATTAACCGCAGATGACAATGGATTGACTCTGATTCACGCAGATAAAGAGAGGTAGAGACGTTTATTCTTCCATTTTCCCAGAAACATCATTACTCTTTCAGCCATGCTGTGGGTTGATGGTGGCGCCGGTTACAAAACTTGCCTGGGGGCGATCGGAATTTCAATAATAAACTCGCTCCCCTCTCCGGGTGCAGAAACGCAAGTCAATTTTCCGCCATGAGAACTGACAACAATCGAGTGAGAAATAGACAATCCTAAACCCGTTCCCGAACCCACGGGCTTAGTTGTAAAAAATGGATCGAATATCTTGTGCAGCACCTCAGTGCTCATCCCTGGCCCGCTGTCAGCAATTTTAATTATCGCTGAATTCCTGTCAGTCACCTCTGTAGAAATTGTAATCGTAGGCTGTTGATGAGAGTTTTCCGGGCAATCTCTTGCTACGAGGAGAGCATCGATCGCATTTGTCAAAATATTCATAAATACCTGATTGAGTTGTCCGGCGTAGCATTCCACCAGCGGTAGAGAACCGTAGTCTTCGATCACCTCAATGGACGGTCGTTCCGGTCTATCTTTGAGGCGGTGTTGCAAAATTAGTAGGGTGCTGTTAATACCCTCATGGATATCCACTGGCTTAAGCTCTGCTTCGTCCATCCGCGAAAAGTTCCGCAGCGACAGGACAATTTCGCGGATGCGATCGGTACCCATTTTCATAGAAGACAGCATTTTTAGCAAATCTTCCTGCAAAAACTCCAAGTCGATTTCTTCGGCTGCGATTTGAATTTCTGGGGCTGGATTGGGATAGTGCTGTTGATAAAGCTGCACGAACTTTAACAAATTCTCGGCGTATTCCTGTGTATAAACGAGGTTGCCGTGAATAAAGTTGACTGGGTTGTTAATTTCGTGGGCGACTCCAGCAACCAGTTGCCCCAGACTTGACATCTTTTCACTCTGAATTATCTGTGATTGGGTGCGTTGCAACTCACTTAGGGCATTTTTGAGTTCAACGGTGCGGTCTTCCACCCGGTCTTCTAATTCTGCATTACTTTTTTCTAAGGCGGTAAACGATTCGTGCAGTTGTCTTGCCATGTGGTTAAAGGAGTTGGCAAGGGCATTGAGTTCTTGAATACGGCTGTCTTCTACAGCTTGGTCTAAGTTGCCAGATGTTATTGCCTCACTTGCCCGATTCAGTCGCAGAATCGGACGCGTAATCCAGCGGGAGGTGAGAACGCCCATCATACAAGCTACCCCCAATGCTCCTAAGCAGAGCAAGATTGTGGTGCGGGTGTTGGCATCAATCTGTGCCATAAATTCGCTTTCTGGCACACTCACCACCACTAACCAATCCAATCCATATTGGTCGCGCCAGGGAGTGAGTTGTACATAGTAGAGTTCTCCCTGAAAATCAAGTCGGAGATCCGTGTCTCCAGAAATGGATTGAAATTCTTTGAAGCGTTGCTGGATTTCTTTGGCAATTCCCTGCACGATGGGATTGGGACTGTCGATCGCCTTCAGACGCTGAATATCGTTTTTGACAACGGTAAAAGGCTGCTCTTTCCCAGAATTGGCAATCAACATTCCATTGCGCTCCAGAATAAAGACTTGTCCGGAGTGGCTGATACCCAAATTCCTTAAAAAATCACTGAGCTTTAACAGATGGATATCCGCGGCGACCATCCCCAGCAGCCTATTGTTCGCGTCATAAATCGGGCGACCCGCCGAGGCAACAATATACGGATGACCGGGATAATTCCAGGTATAGATCCGCGACCAAATAGGTTTACCTGCTCTCACGGGTTCGGTGTACCAGGTTTCAGTAAAGCTACCCCAATTAGCGACACTAACGATACGGGTACGATTACCCCGGTCATCGGTGGCGTAGGTTTGGAGATTGTTTAGAGGTTTGGGACTCGAATCATCGATCGTAACCGTTTTGCCGTCGTAGCGTCCGGCTCCGGCCCCATAACCAGTCGTCAGTCCGATGCCGATGTAAGTCAGGTCATAAGCCTGCATTTGGTGCCAAAAATACTTACCGACGGTTTGGCGATCGCGCACATCTAGCAATCCCATCCGAATCGCATCGGCGTTAATCTGAATCACTTGATGCGGAATAGATAAATAAGCATCCAGATGTTGATTCACCGTACTGCTGGTTCGATGCATCAACTGATCCGCCAGGTCGTTTACCGCTATCTGTCCATTTTTGAACGACAAATATCCCACCAGACCGACCGATCCAAAGATTTGCAAAACAAATGGCACCATCAGTATGAGCTGCAATGGGATCGCCTGAGTTTTGCCGAAGTGACGTATCTTCATGATCGGAATTTGCTTTTACTTTAGTATGATCTACTATCTACAGTTAGAGCATGAAGATACACACAATATTTACTTTTTTAATTAAAAATCTGACACTTTTTGTGATTTGCCGGAGCATTCATCGTCGTGATAAAAAGTCCTCAGTGCGGCTGCAAAAGGGCGATCGCCCTTTTATGAAAACCAGAGCGATCGACTTTAATGCAGAGTTTTTGCCGAGCTTGAATTGCGAATTCAAAGTTTAGTAAACGCAAGGCGTGGCCCCATTGTTAAGGGTTGCTAACTGGAATTGATTTGGGGATTTTGGTTGATGGTGGCGCCGGTTACAAAACTTGCCTGGGGGCGATCGGAATTTCAATAATAAACTCGCTCCCCTCTCCGGGTGCAGAAACGCAAGTCAATTTTCCGCCATGAGAACTCACAACAATCGAGTGAGAAATAGACAATCCCAAACCAGTTCCCGAACCCACGGGCTTAGTTGTAAAAAATGGATCGAATATCTTGTGCAGCACCTCAGTGCTCATCCCTGGCCCGCTGTCAGCAATTTTAATTATGACAGAATTCCTGTCAGTCACCTCTGTAGAAATTGTAATCGTAGGCTGTTGCTGAGAGTTTTCCGGGCAATCTCTTGCTACGAGGAGAGCATCGATCGCATTTGTCAAAACATTCATAAATACCTGATTCAACTGAGACGCATAACAAGTAATTAGTGGTAGCGTGCTGTAATTTTTAATCACCTCAATTCCCAAACGCCCGCCCTCTTTTCTCAGGCGCGGTTGCAGCAACATCACCGTACTGTCGATGCCTTGATGGATATCTACCGACTTCATTTGCGCTTCGTCGAGGCGAGAGAAATTCCGCAAGCTTAGCACAATATCCCGGATTCTTTCCGCTCCTACTTTCATGGAATCCAGCAGCTTTTGCAAATCCTCGCTCAAAAATTCTAGCTCAATTGTTTCTATTTCTTCTAGAATTTCATCAGCAGGTTCTGGATAGTGCTGCTGGTAAAGCTCAATCAATTTTAGCAAGTCTTTAACGTATTCGCTCGCCGGATTAAGATTACCGTAGATGAAACTTACAGGATTATTAATTTCGTGAGCTACACCAGCCACCATTTGCCCCAAACTAGACATTTTTTCCGTTTGGATTAATTGAGCTTGAGTTAGTTTAAGTTCGCGCAAAGTTTGTTCTAAACGCTCGTTCTTTTCATTTAACTCCTGCGTCCGCTCTTGCACTTTCTGTTCCACCGAATTGTAAAGTAGAGCATTTTCCAAAGAAATAGCAACTTGGGAAGAAAGCAACCTTAAAACTTCCAATCGGTGGGGAGTAAATGCTCCGACAGTCAAATTGTTTTCTAAATAAAGAATGCCGATCAGTTTGCCTTGATTGATGATGGGAGTACACAAAATCGATTGCAGTTGGTGTTTAGCGATGTAAGGATCGGCTGTGAATAGTCCCTCAGCCGCCGCATTGCTCAACACCAAATCCGAGCGAGTTCTTTCCACATAATTAATCACCGTCACGGGTAAATCATGATAGTCTCCAACAGGCGTAAATTGCAGAACAGCTACATCTTCAGCAAATACGGACGCTTTAGCTGAAATCAACAGTTGACCATCTCTAACTAAAATTAGAAAACCTAATTGAGCGCCCGCATTTTCTAAGGAGATTCTCATCAGAGAAGCCAGCAACTTATCGAGGACAATTTCGCTAGAAATCGCCAGAGATGCTTTCATTACCGTTGCCAAATCCAGCACTCTCGCATCGCTGCCAGTAGAAGTATGAATAGTTGTGGTAGTTTGATTGTTGTTAAAACTTCCGTTGAGCGGCGTCATTTCCCGCAACTGCGGATACTTCTGTTCTAAATCTTCTACCTTGCGAACTGCACCCCAGCGCAAGTAGCACGAGTGAGCTTCGCGCAAGTGGATTTTGGCATATTGATACTTGCCTTTACTCAACCAAAACTTAGCTGCTAGTTCATTAGCTAGCGCTTCATTTTGGACAAACTCATTGTCTTGGGCTAAATTTATAGAGAAATCGTACAATTCTACAGCTTCTGAATCTTTCTTGGAAATTCTGGCTATTTCTGCTTGCACTAAAAGGTACTTGTGCAGAAAATTTTCGGCACAGTTGTCTGCCCAAATTTTCATCTGTTTTTGGTTTGCCTCTAACTTGTCCAAGTATTCCTTTTGCTTGTCTTCTGAAACATTTGGGAAAACGGCTGCTAAAGTTAGAGAAAAGAAAAAATTCCATTCAGTAGCGGGTATCGCTCCGGTAATAAAAGATAGCTGTTTTTCTACTTCCAAAGCTAGTTGTAGCGCTTCGTTGAAGTTGCCGTACCAGTACATTACCTGGCATTTGCGAATCTGATAAAGGCAGAGCGAGTACAAATTTTGATGAGCTTGACAGTTGTGTACGTATTCAGCTTCGCTGATATCTTCGCTTTCAAATACAAACTTTTCAGGAGTTAGTTTGCTCAAGTTACGCAGGATTAACTCTACCCCTAATAATATATCGGTTACGAGCTGATTTTTGGTTTTTTGGCTGAACTGCAAATACCTGCTCGTGTCGGCCAGAATTTGCGAGATTTCTTTACCTTGAAAAAATGAGTTAGCTATGCGGTTGGACAGGATATAACCCGCATACTCTAAATCTCCTGATTCTAAAGCTGCTTGATATCCTTCATTGCTGATTGCGTGGGAATCTTTGATGTGATTGAACCAGTAATAAAAAATACTGACCAGGGATGAACAAGCTCTGCACTTCAAGCCGATATTGCCAGATTTTTCGCTGAGATTCAGCGAGAGCAAGCCAAATTGATACGCAGCTTTGTAGTCTCCTGAAACTGCGTTTAAGAACATACCATAGCCAGCATAGCAAAGAGAGGCTTCGGGTACTAAACCGTATTGTAGAGAAAGATTGACTCCTTTTAAAACGCTGACTTTCCACAAGTCGGGATTTTTGAGGTACGCCGATGTCAGCAAGTTTGTAATTAATTTGACTGCAACTTTTTTGTCGGGTACAGTCATTTCGGGCGCGTCAATTAGGGAAGCTATTTCTCTACCTGCTAAAATATTTGTAGCTGCTGCAAATTCTTCGGATATGACTTTTTGTAGCCCGTCTAGCGGCAAGTCAATGCCTAGCAAGTCCAAAGCTTTGATTCCGGCTTTAACGGCTTCTTCGTACTTCGCCCGCAGGGTGTACTGCACGATCAGCAGGTTGTAAATTTCTACCTTTTCTAAGGGCGATCGCGCTTTTTCCAGAGTTATATTAATAAATTCTTCAGAATTCTCGAAATAACCGTTTAAATACTCAACATTTGCCCGCTCCATGTGCAAGGCAAAGGCTAAATCGTAGTGGGCATCCCAAATATCGGCGCTCAAACCGTCCATGCCTGCGGTCAAATACTGCAAGGCAGCAACATAAGCAGTGGCATCTTTGGCTCTGCGCGCGGCGTCTAAATTCAGCATTGCCAGTTCAATTAATTCTCGATCGTCTTTAATTAGCGATCGAGCTACATTCAAGTGATCGACTAATTCAAAGATTCTGTCAGCGCGATATTCAGCCGGAGTGTTTTCTAGGATTTGCCTGCCTATTTTCAGGTGAACTGCCTTTTTTTGCGAGTCGTCGATCAGAGCGTAAGCTGCTTGCTGTACCCGATCGTGCAAAAATTTATAATTGAGAATTAATAGCGGAAACAGCACGTAATCTAATGACTTGCTTTCCAATTCCGAAGTTGGCAGAATCAGTCCCGACTTAATCGCGGGCAACAGGTGAGAAAAAGTTTCCGAGGCTTCTTTTTCATTAATTAAAGAAAGAGTATTTAAGTCAAATTCGTTGCCCAAACAAGCCACCAAACGCAAAACTTGCTGCGTTGAACTTGGCAGTTTTCTCAACTTTTGTACCATCAAGTCTACTACATTGTCAGTGATAGCACACTGCTCAATTTGAGTCATATCCCAATGCCAGCCGCCCTTGCTCCCCGACTGCGGCGGGTGAAAAACGAGCAGGTTTTCTTGATACAATGTTTGCAGGAATTGATTGACAAAAAAAGGATTTCCGTCGGTTTTGCTGATCACCAATTCAGCTAAGGGTTTGACAGATTCTCGATCGCTGTGCAATGTCTCCGCAATCAAATGAGTTATATTTTCCACCCCCAGCGGCGACAAAGCAATCTGATTAATGATGGCTTCCTGATTTCGCAGTGTCTCCAATGTCATCATTAAAGGATGAGTGGGACTAACTTCATTATCCCGATAAGCGCCAATTAAAAACAGATATTGCGTAGCTTCATCTGTCATCATCAATTCGATCAATTTGAGAGTAGCCGAATCAGCCCACTGCAAATCGTCGAGAAAAATCACCAGCGGATGTTCGGGCTGGCAAAATACGCGAATGAAATTTTGAAAGACTAAATTAAAGCGATTCAGAGATTCCGTCGGCCCCAATTCAGCTACAGGAGACTGAGCTCCGACAATTAGTTCAACTTCGGGAAGGACATCAATAATAATTTGCCCGTTTTGCCCAAAAGAAGTGCGGAGTTTTTCGCGCCAAACTGCTAATTGAGCCTCGCTTTCAGTTAACAGTTGCCGCACCAATTCCGAAAAAGCGCTGACAACGGCCGAGTAAGGAATAGTCCGCTTGTACTGGTCAAACTTTCCCCAAATAAAATATCCACGCCGGCGGGTAATCGGTTTGTCTAAAATCTTCACCATTGCAGATTTGCCAATACCGGAATAACCGGCAATCAGCATCATCTCGCTGCGGGATTTATGCTGTCCTCTAGCCAGCACTGACAAGGGAATTTCTTTTTTCGATTTGCTCTCTTTTTTGATGACAGAAATTTGAGAGTCGTCGATGCGGTAGCCTCGATTATTTGTTGCTGCCACCCGTTCAAATGCCGCTAAAAGAGTTTCAACTTCTCGCTGTCTACCGTAAAGTTTTTGAGGTATTTGAAATTTGTCGGAAATATCTTGGCTGCCGAGAGTAAACTCAGAAACAACCCCAGATGTTTGCCACTGAAACAGGCAGGATTCCAAATCGGCTTTTAGCCCCCAAGCACTTTGATAGCGCTCCTCAGCGGTTTTTGCTAACAATTTCATCACAATATCTGAAACAGCTTGAGGAATTTCTGGGGCAATTTCAGCGAGAGGTACTGGCTGTTTGGCTATGTGACAGTGAACTAACTCCATGGGATCTGTAGTGGGAAAAGGGAGTTGTCCTGCCAGGATTTCATAAAAGGTCACGCCGAGGGAATAAAAGTCGGTGCGGTAATCGATTACCCGGTTCATTCTGCCGGTTTGTTCGGGCGACATATAGGCTAAAGTGCCTTCTAAAAAATTGGGATTTTTATTTGGAATATTTTCCAGGTTGGATGCTGTTGAAATGCTGAAATCTATGAGTTTAACTTGTCCTGTAGCTGGATTAAAAACTATATTAGAGGGATTTATATCTTTATGAATTACATTTTTTCCATGAATTTCGCCCAAAGTTTCCGCAACTTTGATGGCAGTAGTCAGAAATCCTAAAATGGTAAATTTTTGAGAACCCATAAATATTTTTAAAGATTCCCCGCCAAAATCTTCTAAAATCATTGCCAGACTATTTCTAACCTGTTGCAACTTATACACTTTCACAACTCCGTCCAACAGGCTTAAGTTGGCAGTGATCTCATATTCGCGCTTGTATCTATTCAGTTCTTCAGGAGTCGGATAGTCTTCTTTGATAAGTTTGATAATAACAGGTTGGTTGTTCTGCTCGTTGTGGCCGCGGTAAACCAGGGAAGTGCTGCTTTCATAAATGAGAGCGAGAACTGCAACGCCGGGAATTGCCATCATAGTTGGGTTCTCTCAAATTAGGTGTGCTTGGTCAATGTTACAGGACTGACGCGCGGCGGGCGAGAAACCGGGTTTCTTCGTTGCTAGTCGTTGACAAACCCAAGATTTTATCGTGTAAATCGGGTTTCTTTTCGTAAATCCTATGTTATTCTTCATTATCACTCAAGAGCTATCTTTTGGGATGTGTGGGAAAGCAGGCCTTGACAGGAAAGAGCTACTGCTGACAAAAGCACGCTGGGGCTTTCGTCAGCAGTTAGGCAAACAAGATCACAAATACAGGATTTGTGCAAGGATTTACTCTAATGCTCGATCGCCATGCTGGCAACTAAATCATCTCAGATTCCCAGCCATCGCTGGACTTTAGTGGAGCGTCACCACATCTCGTGAAAATACGCAAGTGCTGAAAGATTTATTTTTTCCGGTGATCTGGCACTAATTTGGGGTGCTTTAAAAAAACCGGCCGGTGCAAATCTTAACTATAATTCGCGACCGAGGCGCGGAGGGAGTTAAGTGTTGCTTCGGAAGCTGCAATTTCCTTGAGTTCTATCTATTTTGACCGATCGATTAACCTGCATCACAGGGGATTTAAGCCCCCACCTTTAGGTGGATTGTTTTTAGGCAGGGGCTTAAATCCCCTGCCTAAAAACTTCGCACTCCGAAGTCAACTGTCAACTGTTAAAATACTAACTGACCGTTTGACTAGAGTAAATTTGACAAAAAATGCAGAATTATTGCACCTTGTCTGGTGCGCGGCAGCGAACCCTACATTAATCAAATTTGCCTAACTCTTAAGAAAATTTGAGGAAAGATTAAGAATTATTGCCATAAAACCAAGGTAAAGTTGTTTGAATTGCGACTCAAATGCCAAGCAGACAAAGCGTTTGAGCCTTTTCCAAATCTGTAAATCCTCAGAAAGTTAGTATTTCTCAAGGATTCATCCGGTGAGAAAATCAGAAACAACCTTAAAATTTAGCAGTAATCGCCCGATCGGGCAAATCTCAACCAACACCAGGAAAAATACCTATGAAATTGGCTTATTGGATGTACGCAGGCCCAGCCCACATCGGCACTTTGCGCGTGGCCACTTCCTTCAAAAACGTCCACGCCATCATGCACGCACCGATTGGAGACGACTATTTTAACGTCATGCGTTCCATGCTGGAGAGGGAACGGGATTTCACCCCGGTAACTACCAGCGTCGTTGACAGACACGTACTGGCGCGGGGTTCGCAGGAACGGGTGGTGGACAATATCACCCGCAAAGACAGAGAAGAGCACCCAGATTTGATCGTGTTGACTCCGACTTGCACCTCCAGCATTCTACAAGAAGACTTGGAAAACTTCGTGGAGCGAGCTCAATTGGATGCTAAGGGCGATGTATTGCTGGCGGATGTCAACCATTACCGCGTCAACGAATTGCAAGCTGCCGATCGCACTTTGGATCAAATCGTCCAATTTTACATTAACAAAGCTCGCAAAAAAGGCGATTTAGTAGAAGCCAAAAGCGAAAAACCATCGGTGAATATTATCGGGATGTCTACGCTGGGTTTTCACAACCAGCACGACTGCACTGAGTTGAAGCGTTTGATGGCAGATTTGGGAATTGAAGTTAACGAAGTTATTCCCGAAGGTGCTTCGGTTCATAACTTAAAAAGACTGCCCCGCGCTTGGTTTAACTTGGTTCCTTATCGGGAATTGGGGATGATGAGTGGGGAGTATTTGCAAAAAGAATTTGGCACTCCGATGGTGGATATTACGCCGATGGGTGTGGTAGAAACTGCGCGCTGTATCCGCAAGATTCAACAAGTTTTGAATGCTCAAGGTGCGGATGTTAATTATGAAGAGTTTATTGACCAACAAACGCGGTTTGTGTCTCAGGCTGCTTGGTTCTCAAGGTCGATCGACTGCCAAAACTTAACCGGCAAAAAAGCGGTCGTATTTGGCGATAATACCCACGCTGCGGCGATGACGAAGATTTTGGCACGCGAGATGGGAATCCACGTTGTGTGGGCTGGAACCTACTGCAAACACGATGCTGATTGGTTCCGGGAAGAGGTAAAAGGGTATTGTGATGAAGTGCTGGTGACGGAGGATCACGGGGCGATCGGAGATGCGATCGCCAAGGCGGAACCTTCCGCGATTTTCGGCACGCAGATGGAACGCCACGTGGGTAAAAGGCTTGATATTCCGTGCGGTGTGATTGCTGCGCCGATTCACGTTCAAAATTTCCCGATCGGCTACAAACCATTTTTGGGTTATGAAGGTACGAATCAGTGCGTAGATTTGGTCTACAATTCCTTTACTTTGGGAATGGAAGACCACTTGCTGGAAATCTTCGGCGGCCACGATACTAAGGAAGTAATTACCAAGGGTATTTCGGCAGATTCTGATATGAATTGGACGAAGGATGGACAGGCGGAGTTGAATAAAATTCCTGGTTTCGTGCGCGGTAAGGTGAAGCGAAATACTGAGAAATTCGCCCGCGAACGAGGTATTGCTTTAATTAATGCTGAGGTGTTGTACGCGGCCAAGGAATCTGTCGGCGCGTAGTTAGTTTGGTGAGGGCGTCTGTTGTGGATGCCCTTGCCGATCTATAAAATCTTGGACAGATCTCTTTCAACCCTTAATTTTGGAATTACTTCAGTGATTTTGAGAAGGAAGATCATTTCAGCATTAATTGCAATTGTTCTTATTAGCGGAACCGTTTATCTTGGCATTCAGTCGGGAAAAGATAATCGTTTTGTAATTTGATTCGGTATTGCCTCTGCTATTGCCGCCCCCGTTGGTCTCAACTTATTTAGTTACGAAAAAGGTTTAGCTGTACGGATGTATCCAATAAAAAGTTGATTCTTGAATAAATTTATCCATTATTTCTGCCCGCATTTACTCAGATTCATCTTCCGATATTGCTTGATATTCCAAAAGCTGTTCCCCTCGGATAATCCACAATTTACCCGCAACTTCTGCGGCATCCAATCCGCGAATTAATATTTCTACTGCCGCTTGCAAATCTTGCGGTTTCGATTGAGAAGGCAGACGCAGTAACACAATCCCAGAATAATCAGAAGGATTGTAGCGGAGGCGATTGCCAAACCCCCTATCCAAAGTCACCAAACATCTATCTTCCCTCCGACATATATCAATTAATAATTCATCCGGTGTTGAACTCAAATTTTGTTCCCGTACAGTCGCAACATCATGGCCAGCCAAACGTAACATCGAAACAACGCGGATGCTGCCCAAATTTTCATCAAGTTTTAACTTCACTTTAAAACTACCTTTTTTTCACCCAGATGAATTTCGACATAATAATCTCTTGCCAACTCAGCCCCATAAGCAATGCAAGCCAAAACATCTTCTCGTTCAATTCCCGGATATTCCTCAAGCAATTCTTCCAAAGTCATGCCGCTAGCGAGAAAGTCAAGAATCAGAGAAACCCAGATGCGATGGCCGCGAATACAGGGTTTGCCAAAGCAGATATTCGAGTCGATTGAGATGCGAGACAGTAAATTATTTTGAGTCATGTCTTTTCAATTAGATATTTTCCATTAATTCATTGTTAGTTAACCTGACGATACATTCAGTTTAACGCGAGGGAGGAGCGAGATATCTTCTCAAACCAAGCGCGATCGCCCTCACACTTCATTTTGACTATTTTCTTGCTCAACTTCCTCAAAATTAACTTGTTCGTAAACATCAGATAGAGGAACCTCTAGCTCGAAGGAATTAAACACTAAAGCCGTATCTTCCTCGTCATACTCGGAATACAACCATCTTTTATTCTCGGTTTTAGAATACTGCTCAACATTAATTTGTGTTTGGTCAATCAGAATGTATTCTCGAAAACTAGGAATAGTTTTGTACAATTTAAACTTGTCACCTCGATCGTAATTTTTAGTAGACTTTGATAAAACTTCCACAATCACTTGAGGATTAGTAATCATGTCTGTGCGATTGTTGTGGTACTCAGGTTTTCCCAAAATTACCATTACGTCGGGATAAGTATAAAGTCGCACTTTTGGAACCCACAGACGCACGTCACCGATGAAAATGCGATAATTCTGTTTTTTGAGAGCAAGAGTCAAAGCAATGTACAAATTGCCAGCAATTTGATTGTGATTGGTAGATCCGCCTGTCATAGGAGTAATTTTTCCGTCGAGATATTCGTTTTTGTCTTCGGCTGTTTCTTCCAGTGCTAAATATTGCTCCTCTGTGAAGTAACGTTGCTCGGTTGTTGGCAAAGTGGTTGTCATGAAGATATTCTCCCACAAGGATGTTGAACAAATACTTTTTTTGAGTACGCGCGGCGAAGCTATCCCGTAGGGAATCGCTCTTTTAAATAATAACCCAAATTCCATACAATCGGTATAGAGAGCCGATCGCCCGCCAGAAACATTGCTAAAATAAAATTAGTCGATCGCACTTTCAGACAACAGTCTTATTCTTCCGCACTCTCTTCTGGCTCATTTTCCGCCTCAAAATCAACCTTCTCGTACATATCTGCCAGCGGCACTTCAACTTGAAAAAAATTAAAAACTAGCGCTGTATCCTCTTCATCGTACTGACTGTACGACCATCGCTTGTTTGCCAACTTACAATAATGTTCTATATAAACTCGCGATTGGTCAATTAGAATATACTCTTGAAAGGTCGGCAGCGTTTGATAAAACTGAAACTTATCGCTGCGATCGTAACTTTTGGTAGATTTTGATAAAACTTCAATAATAACTTGAGGATTTATTACCGTATCTTTGCGATTGTTGTAATACTCAGGTTTCCCTAAAATTACCATCACATCGGGATAAGTATAAAATCGCTTTTTCGGCATCCACAGGCGCACGTCACCCATGAAAACATTATAATCAAGTCCCTTAAGAGCAAGACGTAATGCTATACTCATATTCAGGGAAATGTGATTGTGATTTGTACTTGCACCTGTCATGGGAATAATTACTCCGTCGCAATATTCACTTTTGTACTCTGCTGTTTCTTCCAGAGCTAGATATTCTTCTGGAGTAAAGTATCGCTGTGATGTTGGCTGTTCTGTTACTTGTAGAGTAGCTGTCACGGTTTTTTCCCAATTCAATTCATATCTTGCGTCCAGTCTAACATTGCCCAAAAATGCGATCGCCCGAATCAAACATTCGGGCGATTAAGAGCGGGATAGCTTCGCCGCGCGTACTTTCAGAGAGTCGCAACCAAAATTAATCGATCGGATCGAAAACAAGAGTCAATCGAGCACTGGGAAGCAGTTGTTTGAGAACTCGCAAGTGACCCTCTGCATCTGACCAACTGCGAAAGCGACCCACAACGACCCTTTGCAGATTCGGAAGCAAACGAACAACGATCCACGGTTTGAGACGTTTTTCATACCGCATAATAGATGTATCTCCTTTGTTAATTGGAGCCATAGCCAGTCCTTGCTTTCCACGGCCCGGGGCTGGCTTTTGACTGATCCGGAGTCGGATTAGAGGAATTGTAACATAATAAGCCCAAATTTGTGTCACTACATTTTTAAGACCAGAGTAACAACACGATCGAGAGCCTAAGCTTGTACCATTAAAAGCGTTAGTCAACAAACCAACTTTTACATTGAGCAAGCGCGTTCACGTCACGTTTCCTGATTACGTATATGAAGCTTTAGATCGATGGGCTGATAAACAAGGCAGATCCACAGCTAACCTGATAGCCTTTCTCGTGGAAACGGCTTTATTGGAAGCCCAACAAAGGGGAGAAGTACCCTCTGGGCCAGAAAAACCCAAAAGCGAGACTTAAAAAGTTCCGTCGTGGTTTACGGGTGCGTATCACCCGATCGCACTTATAGTTCAATACGGTTCACTTAACACTATTTATGCCCCGGAGATCCCCCTCGCATCCCCCTTAAGAAGCTACCGTGTACACACAAGTCCAGCTAGAGCGGTTTTCCAACCAATGAAGATAGCTTCAAACTGTTGAAGACCATG
>NZ_JAUBRI010000069.1:21924-34059 GCF_036701795.1 Microcoleus sp. N9_A1 | reverse complement strand
TAGCTAATTTACGATGATTACATTTACGTCCTAGAACTTAACTATACAGAGGCTTTGAGTGTTTTCGGAGATGTCTAGTTGGTAAACCATTCAACGGCAGCTATTCATCCAAAAAAGATGAACCTCTCGGATGGCGAGTTAACCTGATTAACAAAGAAGTTGTCGGCGGCCGAAATTCTTTAGCTTTTGCTAAGGATATTTCCCACGACAACCAGCAAATAAATCTTAAAGGTTTTGCCGAACCGCTGCGGATTGATGACAGCTATGCTTTGGGTTTGAAAATTCGCATTCCCGAAAAAGTTGACAACATTAAAACGCCCGCTGTCGACGTTAGCATTTTCAAGGAATTTAATCCCGATAACTGCTTGCTGCCGGATTTTGTGCAAAGCTATTTCGGTCAAACTCTGCTGCTTACGGCTTGGCTGAGTGTAGAACAAAACCAGGCCGCGCGGGAAGATTCGCAGTTTCTGAAAAATTAGCCCAACAGTGTTTAGAAAAGTTTATTTCCGGTGAAAAGCAGCCGAGTTTTTACCGTCAAGGCGAGTTATTCGGTAGCCCAATTTTAGAATACGGCAATCCCAGTCGCCAAGATACTGACTGTCACATTATCCTCTGGTTTTTCAATAGTTCAGCAACTGATGAAATCTGGGATGAGACGCGGTACAGCGATTTTGTCGAGTTGTTTTTGTTCCGCAATAAGATTCTCCGCGCCTATCACGATACCCGCAAAATTTACCTGGTGACTCGCGAGGAATACAAACAAATTGAACTCAATATCGACGCGACTTTTAAGTATTTGCGGCAAGACGAAGCCCAGCAGCGGCAATTGAAAGGTACGGGTTTAAAGGCAGAGGAATTAGAACGTCTCGAACGTCAGACAATCGAGATGCCGCCGCGCGCTGTTAACTATGCGCGGTTGCTGATGGACTTGGAATTTCGGCAAAATACGATCGCAATTAACGCCAAAAACTACCAATATAAATTAAATCAAATAAGTCTTGACTTAAAATCAAGGAAGAAGTACAATGAGAGTCAATGCGATTTAAGCTTTCTCGAATTATTCAGCAAAGAAACGTCGCCGCAGTTTGAAGAGCAAATCAAAGCTGACTTAGGCTACTTCAAACACGGCACCGGCTTGCTAGACAAAGCAATGGAAGCAATTCGAGGCGTTGTCGCCATTGAAGAAGCTTATCGGGATGCAAAATTAGAGGTCACAATTCAAGCTGTGGGCTTTGGTTTGGGAGTCGCCGGGGTTGTGGCTGGTAGTTCTCCTTATTTGATTAAACAAGACCCGCCGAATCAGGTGATTGCTTTGCCTTTCCTGAAGATAGGAATTAATTCTTTTGCGTTGGTATTGTTGATTAGTATCGGCGCGGGGGTTGTGGTTTGGGGTTTGGTGATGTTGGGGGCAAATTTCAAGAATCTATTAGGTAAGTTGAAGAATCTACTCAGTAAAAATAAGCAGTTGCCGCCGCAATAGACTTGAATTGCATAAATTTTTGATTAAATACGGAAACCGCAGATTCAAGGCAGATAAACACAGATTAACGCAGATAATTTTGAGATTGTTTGGGAATCAGGGGGAACGCATCTTATTGAACACTGTTCATCAGTGATGAGTATATTTTCAGATAAATTCACCATTTTTAGAAGCTAGAGACACACTTTATAATGACTTTTAAGAGAAAAGAGTAACTGATTAATCGTGATTTTCACTTGCTGCCATTTTTGAGACAATAAAAATCTTACAACCACTTTTTACAAGTTGTATAATAGTTAGCAATGAGTTGATTGTGAGAATTTAGTTAACTGAAACAGTCAGAATTTTAGTCAAATATTCATCATCCCAACCGGCTCGAAGTCGCTTATTCTTTGCTCCGGTTTTTGAGGTTTTTTTTGATTTAAAAGATTGAGCGAGATGTGTCTAAGGATAGCAAAGTTTTGCGGAGCATTATCTTTTCTGATCCGACAATCATCTTCACGAAAACCCACATCTAATACCCAATGTAAAGAATTTTCAATTCCCCAATGGCTGCGGACTGATTCACCAAATTTTTGAGCATTGCTTGGCAAACTACTAATGTAATAGCGAGTTTCAATAGTTGTTTTCCCCTTCACTATTCGCACGGATTCTATCAGACCTATACTTTGAAGATTCTCCCATTTATTCTCGGGGTCAACTAGCTCTTTTAGATCGCTTAACATTAAGTGATGTCGGATTTCTGAGCGACCATGATTGCTCTCTTTCTTAGTCGAATAAGCTGTATGTGTCAAGCCATAATATTTGTTTCTCATTGCTTGTTTAAACAACTCTTCTACTCTTGCATACAGAGATGGCTGGTTATTTTTTAAGGTGATTACGTAATCTCCTCCTTGTTCGACAATTGACTTCACAATTGACCTCTGGCAGCCCATAGCATCAATGGTGACAATGCTTCCGTTTAATTCTAATACTTTTAGTAAAGCCGGAATAGCTGTTATTTCATTGGACTTTTTGTCAACTTTAACTTGTCCTAAAACTAATCTTTGAGTTGTCGCCCAAGCACTGACCATATGAATTGCTTTTTTATCTTTTCCTCGTTCGTAAGAATGGCGAAGAGTTTTGCCATCAATTGCTATTACCTCTCCTGGATTGAAGCAACAAATAGATTGAATCCAATTCAAAAAACATTTCTGAAATTGCTCCGGTTTGAGCCGAGCAAATACTCTCGCAATTGTATCGTGTGATGGTATGCCATTCGGCAATTCTAAAATTTTCTTTAACCATTCGTATTTAGAGCGACCGTAACTTTCGATGTCCACCCATGTATCAGCACCGCAAATCACGGCACAAATTGCGATGGTGATAATATCAATTAATTGATGGCGCTTCGTGCGCTCAATTCGCTTGATCTTCTAAGTCGGAAAAATGGTCAGCAATGGTGATTTTAGGTTTGAGTTTCATAAAAACGAACTCTGCTTCAATATTTTGTAGGTAATCAAGAATTATTCTCCAATATACCATATTCTACTAATATAAACTTTAGATGCGTTCGCCCTGGTTTGGGAATGAGTGCAAGAAGTTTCATAGTCCCGGTTCCGGGCGGGCAAATCACCCGCCCTAGAAAAAGATTTAGCTTAATATTGAGGTACAGACGGGTCTACTTCTTCACTCCAAGCAGTAATCCCGCCCTTAACATTAATCCCCTCAATTCCCGCTTCTTTCAAAATGCTCAAGGCCTTCGCAGAACGTCCGCCCATTTTGCAGTGTGCAATCAAGCGGTGGCCGTTCAACAATTCCTTGACTTTGGCGAGACCTGCGCCGTGTTCGATATCCGGCAAAGGAACTAAAACCGACCCAGGAATTTGACCAATTTGATACTCGTTGGGATTCCGAACATCTAACAATACAAAATCCTTCGCACCGCTGTCGATTAATTTCTTAAGTTCTTTGACAGTCATCTCGGGAATTTTCTGTTGTTCCGCTTCCTCGGCTTTTGCTTTATTAAAACCGCAGAATTCTTCGTAATCGATTAACTTTTCAATTACGGGGCGCACTGGATTCGGGCGCAGTTTCAATTGCCGGAACGTCATATCTAAGGCATTGTAAAGCAACAATCTGCCGCTCAAAGTTGTGCCTTGACCTAAGATAATCTTGATAGCTTCCGTTGCTTGGATAGAACCGACAACTCCGCACAAAACGCCTAAAACGCCGCCTTCGGCACAAGAAGGAACCATCCCAGGAGGCGGGGGTTCGGGGTACAAATCGCGATAATTCGGGCCGCCTTCGTAGTTGAAAACTGTTGCTTGCCCTTCAAATCGGAAGATGGAACCGTAGACGTTGGGCTTGTTTAAAAGCACGCACACGTCGTTCATTAAATAGCGAGTCGGGAAGTTGTCCGTACCGTCGATGATGATATCGTAAGGAGTGGCAATGTCGATCGCATTTTCGGAACTAACGCGAGTATCGTACAAATCAACTTGACAAAAAGGATTAATTTCTAAAATCCGATTTTTAGCCGACTCAATCTTCGGTTTCCCAACCCAAGATGTGCCATGAATTACTTGTCGCTGCAAGTTGGAATGGTCAACAATATCAAAGTCTACAATGCCAATGCGGCCAACACCGGCGGCTGCTAAATACAGCAGCAGCGGAGAACCGAGGCCTCCCGTACCGATGCAGAGCACACTGGCAGCTTTGAGACGCTTCTGCCCTTCCAATCCAACTTCTGGCAGGATCAGGTGGCGAGAGTAGCGTTCGTATTCTTGTTTGTTGAGCTGGATCTCATCCAGATTAGGATTTAGCATGATATTGTGTGTAGCGCAGATTTTGAATTATATCCTATCTGAATCTTTCGCATTTTTACCTGTTTGTTATTTTTACTAATTATTTCTTAATCTCAGTCGGTTCCTGTGCGAGAATTTCCTCTGCTTGAAAGTTCCCCTCTGCGTCAAGACTCCAACTGCGGAGGTCTTCTGAACTGCCTTGTCGGACGGACACTATGATGTAAGAGTATTGGGCCCAGGCCAATGTCCGATCGCACTCTGAGGGCACTGCGGGACAATCTGGGTGAGAATGATATATGCCGATGATGTCTAAATTGCGATCGCGCCCATGTTTCATCGCCCGCAACATATCTTCGGGCTTTATAGCATATCTGCGTCTTTCTGTCAATCCTTTTTGTTCGGGCCAATTCTCCTCAGCCTCAGCACTCCAAGCATTGTCAGTCGGCCAAACTTCCACTAAAGTTTTAACATCGCCAGTAACTCGACCGAGCAACAAACCGCAGCATTCTTCTGGATAAGCGCTTTCGGCGTGGGTGCGGATGGATAAAATGTGAGATTCGGAAAGTGCGATATTTTGCATTTTCTTTTAGGCTTTTTTGACGAACCGCGAAGACGCGAAGGAGGCGAAGGAAGAGAGGAGAAGGGAAGGGAAAGTCTTTATATAACTAATGTCAAATAAACCCGGTTTCTTCTCATCAATATTGGGTTTATTAACGAAGAATCTAGGAAGAAACCGGGTTTATTACCCCGTGCGTAAGTCTTTGGCTATCTAGCCCTCAATTGCTATCAAGTCGGAGTTTGCTGCAATTCGGGTCGTTCGTCTGGGACGATCGCATTTTCGACTGGACACACCTGCAAACAAATGCCGCAGTCAATACAGGTATCAAAATCAATCCAAAACCAATCAGTACCCTTGACATTTTTGCCGGGGCCGGGGTGAATGCAAGCAACCGGACAAGCGCCGACGCAATCAGCAATTCCCTCGCAAATATTCGTAACAATAGTGTGTGCCATAGTGTTCTCTCAAAACATTTTAGTTAGATCGGGAATTAGCAATTAGCAATTGGCCAAACCTTCTCTCAATCAGCAGGATACATAATATCATATCTGGTGATTTTTAACCAATTACTAACTACTAATTACCAATTACCCATTAGGCTAATTTACCGTTTCAATTGTTGGCAATCCTTCGGCATTTACCCAAGCAATTTGAGTAATTCGTCGATCGCGCGCGTATTCCCGCGCCTCCTCCTCTGTCTCCCGACTCTCCAAATCTATTTCTACCCGAACTAGGTGAGTAGACTCTCGGAGTTTGCGGGCATAATCAAAAGCCGCCGCCGCCGCTTCGGGAGTTTGAGGCACAACCAACCATTCGCTAGCTGGCGTCTCCGTGGGCAATTGCCCCTCTGTCAGCAAAACTTGGTGCAAATCTTCAATATTCAGACAAAACCCGATGCCGGGGGAATTTTGCCCTTGGGGATCGAACAGTCCTAAAAGTCGATCGTACCGCCCGCCTTGTCCTAAAACTCGCTGTCCGCTTTTGCTGCTGCTGACAACTTCAAACACTATTCCAGTGTAGTAGTCAAATGTTTGAATTAAACTCAAATCGAGGTGGATGTGAGATTTTAAATTGGGGATTTTTGCTTGACATTTGTGCAGTAGTTCGATCGCCGATTTGAGATTATTTAACGCGGCTTGCTGCGGCAAATCTAAATCTAGTTTGGCAACAATTGGCAACACATCTTCTGGGCGGCCGCGCAAGTCAAATAACAGCAGAGCTCTTTCTCGCAATTCGTCAGACAGCGGCAAGGTTTCTAAGGCGATGCGATCGAGATTGGCGATCGCCCCCCGAACTTTTTGGCGCACGTTTGGCGGAAACGGTTCCAGCAATGTTGCAGTCAAGCCGGCTTCTCCCAAAACCAAATGCCAGTCATCAATTTCCAAGTTCTGCAAGCACTCAGACAGCAGCAGCAGCACTTCCGCATCCGCAACGCTTCCCCCCGCGCCGAGAAGTTCTACCCCAGCTTGATAGAACTCCTGTTGCCCGCCTGAGCCAGTATCTGGGCCTTTGCGGAAGACGTTGGCGTTGTAGTAGAGGCGCTGAGGCTGCCAGCGAGTCCCGGACATCCGCATTGCAGCCGCGCGGGCGATGGATGCTGTCAATTCCGGCCGCAAACCAAGTTCTCCATCCTCGGCGTCTTGCAGTTGAATTAAGGTCGATCGGTCGATCGCGCCCCCAGCCATCAAAGTCTCCAGCCTTTCTAGTGTAGAGGTAATAATCCGGTGATAGCCCCAGCGGTGAAAAACCTGCTGTAAGCGCCGTTCGATCGAAATTTTTTGAGCAACGTCAAGGGGCAATAAATCTCTTGCACCGGATGGGGGTTGGTGAACCATATCAATTTTAGAGTTTAGACTTTAGATTTTCGATTGGGCTTAGAGGCTTGGCTTGAGGGACGGTGTTAAAGTCGAACCAGGCAAGCCTAACACTCGACTTTAACAAATTAAGGTGTCATATCAATTTTAGATTTTAGACTTTAGATTTTTGATTGGGCTTAGAAGCTTAGCTTTAGGAAACGGTGTTAAAGTCGAACGTGGCAAGCCTAACCTTCGACTTTAACAAATTAAGGTATCAATAATACGCTTGGGTTCAGAAGACCGGGCGCTTGAAACCGCCCTATTATCTTTTCAACGATTCAAAACTGACAACTGACAACTTCTCACTTCTCACTTCTTCTTCCCGCCAAACAAACTTGCAAAAAATCCTGGTTTCTCCTCACCTTTTTTGGCTTTTGCGGCAGCTTGTTCCAGCTTTTTCTTAACCTCCAAAGCCGTCGGTTCTTCAGGATTTGATGCCAAAGCTTTGTTCATCTCAAGTTTCGCCATTGTCGCTTGATTTTGCTCAAAGTAACACATTGCTAACATAGCGTGAGCCTTGCTGTGTTTTGGAGCGCGCTTCAGGGCTTCTCTCAACTCCAAACTTGCTTTAGCGTAATTTTTGCTGTCCATAAATCCTTGAGCTCGGCGGCAATAGGCTTCGGTCTGCGAGTCTGGGGGTTCGGTTTTAGGCGGAGGTGGGGTTGGGGTTGGGGTTGGGGTTGGATCTTTTATTGGGGTTGTGACTTTTGTAGATGAATCGGGTACAACCGCACCACCGCCCAAGCGCTCTTTTCGCAGCAGGTAAACCATGTTGAGTTCGCTAATTTGAGCGATCGCATCTTCGGTTTCCTTAACTGATTCGTACTGCTTAAGAGCCAGTTTTCCAACTGCTGTTTTGTAAGCTTCTTCCCAATTTTGATCGGTAAGTAACTGTTTGGCTGCTGCGCTTTCGATTTGCATTTTCCCCTGTTCTTTAACGACGCGCTTGGCGATGGCTGCTAATAGCAGGCTGTATTCTTTGCGATCGCTTTCCTTGGAGAATTTGTTGTAAGCCGGATTGACTACTTTTGACAAAAATTGGTTAGCCCAATCTTTATCGGCTTGGCTTTCAAAAGAGCAAGTATCCGAATGCAACCGGCGGGCGATTTTCATGTAGCGCTTGCGGATGTCGTTAAACTCGGCGTCTAAGGGAATTCCCAAAATTGCGTGCTGATCTGTAAAGTCGTACTTGAACAGCCCTTTTGTCATTTCAAAAGACATAACTTTTACTCTTCCTTTCCTGGCTTTTCACTATTCTTTAATGTAGCTTGAGTCAAGGGGTTCTGACCCCCGTACTACCCCCGATCTATTGCTGGGGGGCGCTACTTCCAAGAAGATAAGGGAGGAACGGCTAGCAGTGCGCCGCTAAGTTCGGCGTGTATTTTGCCGTTTGTCGCCAAAACCCGACCTGAGTTGATCTCAAAGGCACTGCCGTCATAAGCTGTAACTTGACCTCCGGCTTCGGAGACGATGAGTACACCTGCTGCTACGTCCCAAGGGGCGAGTCCCCGTTCCCAGTATCCGTCCGATCGCCCGCAGGCGAGGTGTGCGAGGTCTAGGGATGCGGAACCGCTGCGCCGCACGCCTTGGGTGAGGTGGGTGAGATGACAGAATTCGGCATAATTATTGTCTGCTGTTTCGCGCCGATCGTATGCAAAGCCAGTGACTAGCAAGCTGGTTCTCAATTCTGAGATTTGGGAAACTTCGATCGGCCTCCGGTTGCAGGTTGCCCCCAATCCTTTGCCTGCTCGAAACAATTCGTTATGAAAAGGGTCGAAAATTACTCCGATTTGTGGTATGCCGTCGATTAAAAGCCCGATCGACACGGCGTAAAAAGGATATTGGTGAGCATAATTGGTTGTGCCGTCCAAAGGGTCGATCGCCCACAGGTATTTGCTGCTGGCATCCCCTAATTTGCCTGATTCTTCGGCGAGGATGGCGTGATCGGGTACGTGGCGGCCGAGAATTTCTAAGATGACGGCTTCTGAGGCTTTGTCGGCTTCTGTGACTAAATCGCCCGATCGACCTTTTTCTTGAATTTTTTCTAGTTTTCCGCAGAAAGATTTCAGGACGGAACCGGCGGCTAAGGCTGCTTCGGTGGCTATTTCTAAGAAGTTTTGCAGTTGATTATCAGTCATTGGGAATTGGGAATTGGGAATTGGGAATTGAGAATTGCTTCCAATGACAACTGTCAACTGCCAACTGCCAACTGTCAACTGACAACTGCCAACTGTCAACTGTCAACTGTCAACTGTCAACTGTCAACTGAACTATTGCCGATTTTGCTGGCGGAATTCTGCAGGAGTTTGGCGCAAAGCTCGTTCTGGATTCCACAGGCCTTTACCCATGAGTCTCGCCCATTCTTGAGCGTTCACCAGTCGCTGCTGGTATTTGGTGTTGGGCGATCGCACTGAAGCCAGGGCATAACCTTCTTTGACTAGCTGTTCGTTGAGCAAAACTTTATCTTGCCACAAGTAGGCTAGTTTGCGATCGAACTGGTCTTTCTCTTCAATGTCTGATTCTAACAATACCTGTTTTCCCCCAATTAGCTGTTCTAGTCTTTGTTTGGCTGCTTCTCCCCAAGGCTGCTGTTTTAAATCCGGGGCATCAATACCAATCAGCCTGATTTGTTCTAATAAGGCTATTTTGTTGGCTGTACTGATAACTTCGATTGTTTGGCCGCTGATGGCCCTTTCTACTTTGGCGATCGTACCTTGGGGAATTTCTGGTTTTTGGCAGCTAGCTAGCAACAGACAAAGGGCGATCGCACATAACCGATAAAGCATGGATAATTGGTAGTTGATAATTTATAGAATTAATTGCCTCACTCTTCATCCAACGGCAAACCGACTTTAACTTTACCTTTCCCGAAATAGCGGCCGAATTGCAGTTCGTACACTTCGTCTTCGTCTTGCGTCTCTACCTCGATGTTGGAACGGGGATAGCAGACGCACAGCAGGGCATAACCTTCTTTTTGCAGTTCCACAGACAGCCCCATTGCTTCTGGCTGGTGCAGTTCCCCCGACTTGACGCGCACCGCACAGGCCG
The DNA here is from genome assembly GCF_036701795.1 of Microcoleus sp. N9_A1. Taxonomy (NCBI): domain Bacteria; kingdom Bacillati; phylum Cyanobacteriota; class Cyanophyceae; order Oscillatoriales; family Microcoleaceae; genus Microcoleus; species Microcoleus sp. N9_A1. The sequence continues at coordinate 24,330 of NZ_JAUBRI010000069.1, read as the reverse complement.
TACAAGCGCCGTTGCGGCAGGAAAACGGTAATTCTACTCCTTGGTTTTCGGCGCTTTGGAGGATGTATCGGTCTTCGGGTACTCGCACGGTGTGGCGATCGCCTGTCTGTCTGTTATGAATTTTAATTGTGTAAGAGTTAGTCATGGAATTTTAGATTTTAGATTTTAGATTTTAGATTGGGGTGGGCGGGGCAAGAGCCTTGAAATGAATGGGTTTGCGACCACGGGAGGAGAACCCAAGCCTGCCCGTTTCACACCCTACCCATATTAAACAGCAAATTTATGCCGTTACCCCTTCCCAAATCAGATTTGTTCTGCTAAGATAGTTTAGCTGTGGCTAAATGAATTAATTTAGCCCTGGAGAGGTGGCCGAGCGGTTGAAGGCGCACGCCTGGAAAGTGTGTTTAGGGCAACTTAACGAGGGTTCGAATCCCTCCCTCTCCGTTAAACAAGTTGTTTAGGCAAAAAAAAACAGCTTGCAACAAAAATCTCTGATATGAGATAAATACTTTGATTAGAGCGCTTGCCCTTGAATTCTTTGAGAAAAATCTAGGGCGAGCGCTTTTCAATGTTTGAGTGTAAATTAGGGCGATCGCGCCGATAATAAACGCCCCGATATAATGTCAATAGTAGAAAACCATAGTGACCTACACCAATCGCCAGCGATATGGTCTAGGTCACTTAATTGTTTTTCCAATGCCCAATTTCCAAATTAAATGAACAAGCTAGGTGAGATTTTAAAATAATCGCCTAGTGCCTTAGCTTGTGCCTTGCTAATCGCTCTTTTCCCATTGACAACCTCAGACACCACACCGCTCGATCCAATGATACCTACCAAGTCCGCTTGACGGGTACCGCTGGATTCCATGATGTGTTGCAAAATCTCATGAGGCTCCGATTTGTCCATCGGATAATTTTCTGTCTCATAAACTTCAATCAGCGTGACTAACAACTTGTATAAAGCTCTCTCCTCTGGAGTGAGGTTTTTAGCGAACGTTAGCCGTTCTGCCACAGCCAGGAGGCGATCGTATTCCTCTTCGGTTTCGATCGCCATAGGAGCGATTTCTGCAAGCAAGTTGCTATAAGTGGCTCGCTCAAAAGTAAGGATCATTTTTCCATTTGTCTTTGTCGTATTCAGCGTGGGTTAGGAAATATTTGTAGTAAATAGTTTGGTTCTCGTAGTTGATGCCGACAATCAGGCGATATTCGTTGCCTTTGATATTAAAGACTGTCAAGTCTCCTACTGCTTCGGCATCCCGGTAAATATTGCGAACCTCCTCCAGATTCTGCCATTCTGCTTTCTTTATAGTGTCGTTCCACCTATCAATTTGATTTTTGACATCGGGGTACTGGGCAGCATCTTTACGGAGGTTCCGGATCGAGATTAGGTTCATTTGTTTTTCTTTGTGAGATTTTGGGGTTTTTCATAAATAAAAAAGTGGTTTTTGTTTTGTGTTGCTACTATGCTTATACTCTCATATTGAGAGGGAAGTGTCAAGGCCCGATCGAGTAAAAATTCTTTAACCGACTCCAAGTGGGTTTTGTCTGTGTAGACGCGGTTGGAAACCGCAGGCTTTGTCTTTAATCCCACTCTTCCTCCCCCGACTTGATCCTCATCGTGTAAAAAAGCTTCTAGCAGCGTGGTTCTGGCGATCGCATGGAAGTTGTGGAAACTCGCCTTTTTGCAGCGTTCAAAGACTATCTAGCCGCTTATTTGGATTTTGTCGATCGCGCCGAACAGATGAGATGGGGCGCAAAGTTAGATAGTATCTAACAAGCTCAACTGTGCTATTTGCGGTATCGTGCCGAAAAAAACTCGGCCCAGGGAATGTTTAAGCGGTTCTACGGCGAGGAATGGACTAAGCGAGTATATTCAAGGATTTTTGTTCAATTGGGAACGGAAGCTGGCACAATTGGTAAGTAACAAGAATTAATTTTAATAGAAGCTTCAGCCACTACACTTATTAGTGTAGGTTGGCATGAGGAAAATGCCAATGGTCAAAAAAAATCGCAATGTAGTTAGTTCCAATTCAGAAAGTAAAGTCAAAGTCGGACTTTCGCTGACTTCTTCTAGTGCCGATCGATTAAACGTGATCGCTCAAAAGCTCGGAATATCAAGGTCGGAACTCCTAGAACGCTTGGCACAAGGCGCTCTGGATATTTCTAAGGACAAGACGGAAGTTACTGTCACTTGGAAAAAAGGTGAAGAAACGCAGGTAGAGTCCCCCGACTTGCAAGGGGAAACAGCCGAAGAAAGCGCCATTAATGACGCTGTAACGGCAGAAACTCTATCGGACTCGGTGAGTGTAAAGCCAAATCCGCTGCAAGAAAGTTACGAAAGTTTACAGCAGCAGTTGAGTGAACGCGAAAGTTCGATCGCTTCTTTGCAGCAGCAATTAGCTACCG
>NZ_JAUBRI010000069.1:0-21824 GCF_036701795.1 Microcoleus sp. N9_A1 | reverse complement strand
GCAGCAGCAATTAGCTACCGAAAAGCAAAATCTCGAAGGCCAATTAGCCGAAACTGTAGCGAAATCAAGTTACGAAAATTTACAGCAGCAGTTGAGTGAACGCGAAAGTTCGATCGCTTCTTTGCAGCAGCAATTCGCCGAAAGAGAACACCAGGAACACGAGTTGCAGCAGCAACTAGCCGAAAAATCCAGTGCTCTGGAATCTTTGCAGCAGCAATTCGCTGAAAGAGAACACCGGGAACACGAGTTTCAGCAGCAACTAGCCGAAAAATCCAGTGCTCTGGAATCTTTGCAGCAGCAATTCGCTGAAAAATCCAGTGCTCTGGAATCTTTGCAGCAGCAATTCGCCACCGAAAAGCAAAATCTCGAAAGCCAATTCCAGGAAACCGTGTCGAAGTCGAGTTACGAATCTTTGCAGCACGAGTTAGCAGAAAAGTCAAGTGCGATCGGCGACTTCCAAGTTAAACTGACCAAGTTGCAATATCTGGAAAATGGATTGAGCCAGAGTGCGGCGATACAGCGGAATTACGACGCTTTGCAGCAACAGTCTCAAGAACAGCTAAGAACCATCAAAGCTTTACGGGAACAGCTAGCTCAAATGCAGGCTGTGGCTGGGATTGGCGAAGCTTATCTCAACAAGTGGCGCCGTCCCTGATTCTTTCATCAACACGGCACAGTCTAACGCTCCGGGTGCCCCCGGAGCACCTTACCCCTAAAACGTCCTCTCAACTCGGCCTCCTTCCTCTTGTAGCGATAGATTTCAACCTGTCGCTACAAGAGCTTTTTATTGCAAAATATGAGCATACTATTAAGAAATATTACAATAAATAAATTATGAGAGGCGATCGCACCCCTGAGAGCAAATCCAATCCCGCAGACACTAAGGGCCGCGTCACGGTAATTGGAGGCGGCATCGGCGGGCTGACAGCAGCCGCCCTGCTAGCCCGCAGAGGATACCAAGTGCTAGTCTTAGATCAGGCGATCGTCCCCGGAGGATGCGCTTCCACCTTCAAACGCCAAGGCTTTACCTTCGATGTGGGCGCGACACAGGTTGCAGGATTGGAACCCGGAGGGATTCACCACCGAATTTTCTCGGAATTAGATATCGAACTTCCCGCCGCCACACCATGCGATCCCGCTTGTGCGGTGTTTTTGCCGGGAGAAACTGCACCGATTAGCGTCTGGCGAGATCCGCAAAAATGGCAGGAAGAAAGACAGCGGCAATTTCCCGGTAGCGAACGTTTTTGGCAATTATTATCTACATTGTTCCAAGCTAGCTGGAATTTTCAAGGGCGCGATCCAGTTTTGCCGCCCAGAAATTTCTGGGATTTCTGGCAATTAATTCAAGCTGTGCGCCCCGATACTTTAATTACTTTGCCTTTCACTTTTATGACGGTGGGTGATGCTTTGCGGCTTTGTGGGTTGGGCGACAATTTGCGCTTGAGAACTTTTCTGGATTTGCAGTTAAAATTGTATTCTCAAGTTGATACCGAAGAAACGGCGCTGCTTTACGCGGCGACGGCTTTAGGAGTTTCGCAAGCGCCGCAGGGATTGTATCATCTAGAAGGAAGTATGCAGGTGTTGAGCGATCGACTCGTAAGTGCGATCGAACTCTACGGCGGCAAAGTCCTGTTGCGGCATACAGTCGAAAGTATTGTCACCACTAACGGCACAGCCACCGGTACAGTGATTCGCAATCAAAAAACAGGCGAAGTTTGGACAGAAACTGCCGATCGCATTGTTGCCAACGTGACCGCGCAAAATCTAGTAAAATTGATGTCAAGCGAGCCTGTTTTAGAAACTTTAACAGATAATTCAGACATAACAAACCAATTGCCAAATCAAATGGCAGGCTACAAATATCGAGTTGATAAATTGCCGCCCGCATCCGGCGCATTTGTCATATATTTGGGAGTGCATGAAAGCGCAATTCCGGCAAATTGTCCGCCGCACCTTCAGTTTCTTTACGATTACGACGGCGAGATTGGGGAGAATAATTCATTATTTGTTTCAGTCAGCCATCCGGGTGATGGCCGAGCACCGCAGGGAATGGCGACAATTATCGCTTCGTCTTTTACTGATACTCGAATGTGGTGGAATTCGGTTGATTATGAAGGATTGAAGCAAAAATATACCGCAGGGGCGATCGGCCGTTTGAGCGAATATTTCGATTTGACACCCGAAAAAATTGTACACCAAGAATCAGCCACACCCCGCACCTTTGCCCGCTACACGGCGAGAGATAGAGGTGTTGTGGGTGGCATCGGCCAGCGAGTACCAACCTTCGGCCCCTTCGGATTTGCCAACCGCACACCAATTAAAAATTTGTGGTTAGTAGGCGACTCCACCCATCCCGGAGAAGGCACTGCCGGTGTTTCCTATTCTGCTTTAACAGTAGTGCGACAGATGGAAGCCGCCTCTAAAATAGACCTCTTGCAAAAATAGCTGGGACGGGCAAGATGCCCATCCCACAGTTTTTTCTCTTGTGGGATGGGCATCTTGCCCGTCCGAAAATTTGCTTAAAACCCACATTCCGCACCCCCAACTGGCACATAGGCAGATTGAGGGGGTAAAAGTGAATCATCCGAGACCATCATGAGTAGAAATACTCAACTATCTCGGTCACTCAGCATTACCCAGTAGTCCATTCTGGAAAATTGACGTGAGGGCGTGAGTTAAATCTGATATCAGTTAAAATTGCGAGCGGTAAAAAACCAAGTTTATTATGTATCCGTAACGCGCTCACAGCCGCGAAAAAGCGTTAATTGCGCTCGCTCTTCCGTAACAAATCATCACCAAAAATAGTGTAAACTGGCGCTCGCGATGAACAATCAAATCAGGATTCAGCAGCCCATGCAGAAAGCATCCCAGATGAAAGTAGAAAACCTAGATCATCTGGGCTTGATAGCCGGTCTAATTGATGAAATAGGAATAGTCCAAAAAATCAATGAATTAGTAGGCGAACAACCGGGCGAGATAGTCAGTCCCGGCCTGGTAGTTAAAGCCATGATTATTAATGGATTAGGGATGGTTTCCGCCCCATTGTATTTATTTTCTAAATTTTTTGAAGGGAAAGCAGTAGAACATTTACTTGGAACGGGGATTCAAGCATCACATTTAAATGATGACCGTTTAGGCAGAGTATTAGATAAATTATATTTGACAGGAATTACGGAAATCTTCACAACCATTGCCCTGTCAGCCGCTCAAAAATTCGAGATAAATACCGACACATCTCACCTGGACTCAAGTTCATTTCATCTACATGGCAAATATGAGCAAGAATTGCCATCAGTATCTTTTTCGAGCATAGAAACAGATAGCAATCAGTTAGATAATTCATCAATCAACCATCAAACATCGCCCATACCAATTGAGATTACCTACGGCTACTCTCGCGATCATCGTCCCGACTTAAAACAGTTCATTTTAGACCTAATTTGTAGTGGAGATGGAGATGTACCACTATTTTTACGAGTAGCTTCAGGAAACGAATCAGATAATTCCATATTCGCCTCAATTTGTCAAGACTTTAAAAACAAATTAAATCTCGACAGTTTAATGGTAGCTGACAGTGCATTATATACCGCTCCCAATTTAGAAATGTTAACCAATTTAAGATGGTTAACTCGTGTACCACTCAGTCTGAAACAAGCGCAGCAACTGGTATCTCAATTAAATGAATCAGAATTTCACGATAGTGCTGTGACCGGATATCGTTGGTCAGAACACAAAAGTAATTATGGTGGAATTACACAAAGATGGTTAGTAGTAGAGAGCAGTTTGCGTCGTGAGGCAGACCAACGTAAATTAGAAAAAAAACTCAAAAAAGCTGAAATTGAGGGTCAGAAAAAGTTGCGAGAGTTATCAAATATTGAATTTGCTTGTGACACCGATGCCTTGTCAGCAGCACGTCGTTTATCTACAGAACTAAAATATCATAATTTAACCCAAATTAGTAGCAGACAATCGACAGCAAAATCCCATGCTAATTCGACCAGTTCTGACATTTCTAGCTCTCAGCTAATATTTAAAGTTCAGGCACAACTAGAATTAGATGCTAGTGCGGTAGCCAAAGCAACCAAAGCTAGTGGCAGATTTATCTTAGCTACTAATGTGCTGGATGCTTCACAATTAAATCCTGATGAAATGATTGTAAAATATAAGGAACAGCAGTCGGCAGAGAGAGGGTTTGGGTTTTTGAAAGACCCCTTGTTTTTTACGGATAGCGTGTTTCTAAAGTCGCCGGAAAGAAGAGAGGCTTTAACTTTGGTAATGGGTTTGTGTTTGTTGATTTATACTTTAGGTCAAAGGTTACTCCGGCAAAACTTGCAACTCACTAATAAAACCGTAAAAAATCAGTTGGGCAAAGGAACCAATCGACCTACTTTGCGCTGGATATTCCAAAGTTTTCAATCGATTCATGCCGTGTGTATTCAAGGAATTCAGCAAGTTTCTAATTTGACATCAGAACGGTTAGCCATCTTAAATTTATTTCCAGTCACCTGTCGGTCTTATTATTTTTTGTTGTGAAATGAAGTCGATTATTGATTGGTAAAACTGACTTACATTTAAATAATTGTTGATTCAGCAGTGATGTATTATTGTCATAATGCGGGCGATATATGCTGGGAATTAATAGTTATCAATGGTCTGATTTTTGACTTTTAATGGGTTAAGAAGATTGAATTAATGCCCTCATGTCAATTTTTAGGAATTCCTAACTGAGTGATGCGAGCGTTGCACAGATTTTTGGGTGTTTTTACTCACGATTATCTCGGATGATTTACTTTTATCCCCTCCATCTGCCTATGTGCCAGTTGGGGGTGCGGAATGTGGGTTAAAAGGACTTTTGCAAGAAGTCTAATCTAAGAGGACACGGCAATGCCGTTTCCCTACGCCAAAAATAATTAATCGCGCGAGAGATGTAACTATCGCGCGATTAATTTTAGGGAATAGTTAACAGTTAACCGTCCACAGTCAACAGTCAACAGTCAACTGTTAACAGTTAACCATCATTCCGGTGTCACCGGAATTGATATCAACTACATTCTCTGACTACTTGATAGAAATCTTTGCGCCCACAGCTTCAAGCTGTTTCTTCATTTCTTCAGCAGCTTCCTTAGCAATAGCTTCCTTAACTGCCTTCGGTGCGGCTTCTACCAAGTCTTTTGCTTCCTTCAGGCCCAGACCGGTAATTGCGCGGACTTCCTTCAGAATTGCGATTTTCTTGTCAGCAGGAACTTCTTCCAGAATCACGCTGAACTCAGTTTGTACTTCTACTTCTTCAGCAGCAGCCGCTGGGCCGCCCATCATCATCATGCCGCCTACAGGAGCAGCAGCGCTAACGCCGAAAGCTTCTTCAATTTGCTTGACCAATTCAGAAGCTTCGAGCAAGCTCAGAGTCTTCAGTTTTTCTAAGATTTCGTCAGTTGCAGTAGACATTTTTTGAACTCCTAGTTCGATTGTAGATTTGGGATTGGGGATTTGAGATTTGCTCATTCATCATTAGTTTTTCGTCTCCAGTCTCTATCTATTGCTAAATACTAATGACTGAGGACTAATGACTAATTACTAATGACTTACGCAGATGTGCTTTCTGCTTCTGCTTCAGGTTGTGCTTGTGCTTCTACTGCTGCTTCTGCTTGAGGTTCTGCTTCAGGTTGTGCTTCTACTTCTGCGGAATCGCCGTCTTTTTCAGCATAAGCCTTAAGACCACGAGCGATCGAAGTAGGAACTTGATTGATACCCACAGCCAACTTGGTTGCGACACCGTTGATAGCGCCAGCAATTTGAGCCATGAGTTGTTCTTTCGACGGCAGATCAGCTAATGCTTTAACATCAGCTTCTTTCAGCACCCGTCCTTCCATCACGCCGCCGCGAAGTTCAGTCTTCTTAGAGACTTTTTGGAATTCTTGGTAAGCTTTAATCGCGCCGCCAATATCTTCTTGCACGAACAGAAACGCCGATGTACCGGTCAGCAATTGCTGTATCGGCTGCCAGGTTTCGTTGCCTTCAACCGCAATTCGCATCAGCGTGTTTTTTGCCACTTGGCAACTGCTGCCTTTCGGACGCAAACGCCGACGCAAATCTGTGATTTCAGCAACAGTTAAGCCCGTGTAGTCGATCGCGATTACCAATTGAGATTCGCTCAAGGTTTGCTTGAGGTCTGCAATAATCTCATTTTTTACTGCTAAACTTTTGCCCATACTTATTTCACCTCCTTTTAGGATCTCAAACTGCCAATCAAAAACCCCAACCTTATAGCCGGGGCAGAGAATTAAAAATTAAGAATTAGGAATTAAAAGATAGAACTTTTTAATTTATTTTCTTGAGTTTTTATTTCTTCAGCCTCGGCAGGAAATTAAGCGCTCGGCACCTGCGGTCTTGGGCTTATGGATTTTTGATTAGGCTATCATCAGAAGGCAGACATTAGCAAGGGTATAGTCCAAATCTCGTGAGAGATTTATACAAACAACCGAAGCTGTCTTTTACTTCTGCCTTCTGCTTAATTCTTTCTAGGCACCATCAAGTTTGGTATCGCGCAGGGCACTGATATCGACTTCGATCGACGGGCCCATTGTTGCGGATACGTACAAACTGCGCCAGTAGCGACCTTTAGCACCAGAAGGACGGTTGCGGTCAACAGTTTCTTGCAAAGCATGAAGGTTGACGAGCAAATCTTCCGCTGAGAAAGCTGCCTTGCCAAACATAACATGAACGATGCCAGTTTTATCGGCACGGAATTCCATCTTACCACCTTTAAACTCGTTGATGGCCTGAGCAAGGTCAGTCGTCACCGTGCCACCTTTCGGAGAAGGCATCAAACCGCGCGGGCCCAACAACCGACCCAATTTTGCCACCAACGGCATCACATCTGGGGTAGCAATCAGGCAATCGAAGTCCATCATGCCCTTCTGAATTTCATCGATCAACTCTTCCGAACCAGCAATATCCGCGCCGGCATTCAGAGCTTCTTTAACTTTTTCGCCCTTAGCAATCACCGCAATTCTGACTACTTGACCAGTTCCTTTTGGTAGCGATACAGTTGTCCGCAACTGTTGGTCAGTATATTTCGGGTCAATTCCCAAACGGATGTGAGCTTCAGCAGATTCGCCAAACTTAGCGGTTGCTGTTTCTTTCAAAAGTTGCAGAGCTTCCAGCGGTAGATAAGGTCTCTCTTCAACTTTCTTTTGAAGTTCTTGCAGTCTTCGCGATACTTTCTTTGCCATTTTTGTTTTTTGGGGTCAGTCGATTTTAGATTTTGGATTTTAGATTTTAGATTGAATTGTTTAGCTCATTTCTAATCTAAAAGATTTGCGATTCCTAGCGAAGCTTTGCTTCTCCCCCTGAATCGACTTAGGACTTACGATTTGAGCTTGAAGATTTTAGCTTCAAAATTCTGAATTACTGACAACTGTCAACTGACAACTGACAACTGACTTCAATCCGCGATCGCCACGCCCATGTTTTTAGCTGTTCCCGCCACAATTTTCATAGCAGCTTCAACATCATTAGCGTTAAGGTCAGGCATTTTGGTTTCAGCGATTTCTCGCAATTGAGCCTGTGTAATTGTCCCTACTTGCTTGCGATTAGGTTCACCCGAACCCTTAGCAATGCCAGCAGCTTTTTGAATCAAAACCGAAGCCGGGGGGGTTTTGAGAATAAACGTAAAACTGCGGTCTTCAAAAACCGAAATTTCTACCGGAACCACCAGACCAGCTTGGTCTGCGGTTCTAGCATTGTACTCCTTGCAAAACATCATAATATTGACGCCGTGCTGACCCAGGGCTGGGCCGATAGGAGGAGCTGGGTTGGCTTTTCCCGCCGTAATCGCCAACTTAATTACTGCAACAACTTTCTTTGCCATTAGTTAGTTCTGTTTCTGAACCTGATTGAACTCCAATTCTACAGGCGTATCGCGCCCAAAAATCGATAGTAAAACTTTGAGCTTGTTCCGTTCCGGGCTAACTTCAATCACATCACCTTCAAAATCCTTAAATGGCCCGGAAAGTACCACAACGTGGTCTCCTGTCGCCATCGATACTTTGACAACCGGTTCTGATTCCTGAGCGTTTCTGAAGATCCGTTCTACTTCCGAATGACTCAGAGGTAACGGTTTGACGTGACCCCTGCCGCGCCCGTAGCGGCGTTTTTGCTCTGCCCCGACAAAATTAATTACATTCGGGGTATTCTTGATCACCTGCCACGTATCCTCGTCCATAAACATACGGATGAGTACGTAGCCGGGAAAGATTTTTTCATCTGACTGCCGCCTGGAACCGTCTTTACCGACTTTGATCGCCGGAGTTTGCGGAATTTCGACTTGAACGATGCGATCGGCAACATCCAAAGTTTGAATCCGCTGCTGCAAGTTTGCCTTCACGCGCTTTTCGCAGCCAGAGGCAACTTGAACAGCATACCAGCGAGCATCAATTTCCGGCACATCTGGCGATGAAGCCTGTCCCGTCGCTTCTGTGGAATACTCAGATTCTTCTGATGCAAAAGTCATGACCCAAACACCTTTGCTGCGCCCCAGTTAAAGAAGTTATCCACCAAATAGATCAGGCTTGCTGAAAGGATTACCATCAAAAGCACTGCCAAAGACTCGCTGATTAACTGCTGCCTGCTGGGCCAAACCACTTTGTCGAGTTCTTCTCTAGTTTCCTTAAAAAAGCCCGCAGGGCTAAACCCAGGCGCCGTTATTTCTTGAGTTTCTTGAGCTTCGTCTTTTTTCGCCACGATTTAATCCCCCTTGCGATTTTAGATTTTAGATTTTAGATGGTGTGAGTGGCCCGCGGCTCTCAGATTTTTTGACACTAACCACTTACGCTCAAGTCCAAAATCTCAAATCCAAAGCCACGACTTTTTTACAAGCCCAACCAATCAACGGCGTAAATGTCGATCGCCCAAACAGAAGATCGAGAGACCACACCGAGCATTTGTTGATGGCATTTTTTGCGAACCGCCCACAAAAATTAATTCTACCCGAAAGTTTACGGTTTTGACTGTTGCCAGCCAATAATCCGGGCGCTTTCGGGCAGAATTTAAAGTTTGGTGATTCAGCGCGCCCTGGAGGACTTGAACCCCCGACATCAGGTTTTGGAGACCTGCGTTCTACCAACTGAACTAAGAGCGCACAGGTGAGGTTGCTGAAATTCGCTTAACCTCTAGATTTCTATTTTAACACAGTGCGCTCGTAAATGGGAAACTTTTTTTGAAATTTCTCAATTTCCCATGAATCATGAACCAAGGGAAAGCTGGGTGCATTCCTACAGGGAGCGATCGAACCGCTGTTTGACGCGAGTTGCCTTGCCCACCCGATCGCGCAGGTAGTAAAGTTTTGCTCTGCGGACTTTCCCGCGGCGCATCACTTGGATCGTAGCGATGCGGGGCGAGTGAATCAAAAACACCCGTTCCACGCCGACGCCCTGAAACACGCGTCGGACGGTGATTGTTTCATTAATCCCGCCGTTACGCATGGCAATCACAGTCCCTTCGTAGGGCTGAACCCGTTCTTTAGAACCCTCTTTAATTCTTACGCCGACGCGCACTGTGTCGCCCACGTAAATTTCGGGGAGTTGTTTATTGAGTTCTTGCTTGACTCTATTTATTTCTTCCGTCTCGATCGAACGGATTATTTCTGCGCCTTTCATGGGATTTACCAAAACTCACAATCCCTTATCATATATCGCAATGCCCGTTTTATGTCAAAAAATTTCTATGTTAGATACCTCTGGGGTCGTATTTCTGCAACTGGGGGCAATGGCTGCACTCGCCTTCTACGTCGCCGCCAACTTGGGGGCCAACGATGTCGCTAACTCGATGGGGACATCCGTAGGCTCGAAGGCGCTAACGCTTCGGCAGGCAATAATTGTTGCAGGCATACTGGAATTTTCCGGCGCAGTGCTGTTCGGCCAAGGAGTTTCCGAAACTCTAGCAACAGGAGTTGTGAATGTAGATGTGTTCGCGGCCCAACCACAGGTATTTTTAATCGGGATGGTGTCAGTGCTGATAGCTTGCGGGATATGGCTGCAAATCGCTACCAGTCGAGGTTTGCCAGTTTCTTCATCTCATGCGGTGGTAGGTGCGATCGCGGGTTTTAGCTGTGTTGCAGCCGGAATTAATGCAGTTGATTGGCGAACCATCGGCACCATCTCCCTAACTTGGGTGGCGACACCTGTTGCTAGTGGTGCTTTAGCCGCGCTATTTTACAGTGTGGTGAAGTATTCGATTCTCGATCGGCCAGATCCTCTATCTCAAATGCGCGAGTGGATACCTTGGCTGAGTGCAGCAATGCTGAGCGTATTTGGGATTATTGTACTGCCGTCTATTGTGGATGTTGCTTTCGTGCAGACAGGAGCGATCGCCTTTGTGTACGATCGATTTGGCTGGAGTCTGCCAATTCACGATATTGTCATTGGTATCGGGGGAATTGGGGCGATCGGGCTTTCGCTCAATAGCTGGAAAAAATTAGAATCAGTTGAGAAGGAAGAAGGTTCGGCAGCGGATTTTGTAACGGATGTAACGGATGTAACGGATGCAAGGAATAAGAAAGAGGGAATATTTTCCCAATCTCCCCCTCTCCCCCTCTCCCCCTCTCCCCCTCCCCGCCACTCTCTCATCGAGCAACAGATGGCAAGATTCCAAGTATTGAGCGCTTGTTTTGTAGCATTTGCACATGGTTCCAACGACGTAGGAAATGCCGTTGCGCCCCTAGCTGCGATCGCCTACATCCGGCGCACAGGTTCCTTTCCCTCAGACGATTTCAGCGTTCCACTGTGGATTTTAATCGTCGGAGGCGTAGGAATCGTCATCGGTTTAGCAATTTGGGGCAAAAATGTAATTGCCACAGTCGGCGAAAAGATCATCCAACTGCAACCCAGCGGCGGATTTTGCGCGGAATTAGCCACAGCCACCACAGTCTTGCTAGCATCCCGCTTCGGTTTGCCAGTTTCCACATCCCACGCTTTAGTCGGTGCAGTTGTCGGAGTCGGACTGATCAAAGCTTGGAAAACAGTACGCTGGGAAACTTTGCTGTCAATTGGTTCGGCTTGGCTGGTGACAATTCCGATCGCAGGCGCTTTGGGTGCTAGCATTTTTAGCATCGCCCAATGGATTTTAGCCAGATGAACGCAATTCGATCGATCGCGCCCAACGGCCGCTCAATCACTTAATTTCTGTTTCAAGCAAAGGTTTAGCTGTCTGGCCAGCACCTCAACACAGGGCTTTCTCAACATAGTAAGGTGATTGCCAGGAACTCGAATCACCTCTACTTGTGCCGCCGTTAAATCGCTCCAGCCAAGAGTCGGATCTTGATGGTTCGTGCTGAGCTTTTCCCCCGATCTAAACAGAGTAATTCGGTGCGGATAAATTTTCGGTACATAGCTGAGAGTTGCTTGACTGTTAGCCTGAAATACAGTAAACATCGAGGGAATTGCCAGCTCGCGCCAGCTCCGTTCTTTTGACTCCTGAGATAGGATACTAACCATAATCGCCTGCTTCCAATTCCAGCTATGCCAAAAATTAGCTGCCCAATTAAGCAGCTTATTTAATTTAGGAAACCTGGCAGCAATGCCGCCAACTTGCACATTTTCCGCAGCAGCCACCAAGCGAAAATAATCGACCACAAAAGGCCAGATAGAGCGGGAAACAGTAGTCAGAATAAACTTGCAACCATCCCAAACAGAAGGTTTGTTAGCAGCAACCGGCGCTAAAGTATCCAGCACAGCCAGCAAAGCCACTTCATCACCCGCTGCGAGTAACTGTTGAGCCATCTCAAAAGCCACCAAACCTCCAAAAGACCAACCTCCTAAAAAATAAGGCCCTTTTGGTTGAACTGTACGCAAGGCTGCGATGTAGTCAGCCGCCATGTCTTCAATGCTAGTTAACGGAGAACTTTCCCCGTCAATCCCTTTAGGTTGCAGCCCGTAAAACGGTTGATTTTCTCCTAGCTGAAATGCTAACTCGACATAAGGAAATACCACGCCAAAGATGGGATGGACGCAGAAGAAAGGCGGATTTTTACCGCGAGGCTTAATTGCCACTAACGGCGACCATTCCTCAGAATTTGTTCCTGAATCTAGCGAATCTGCTAAACCTTCAATTGTCGGATTTAAAAAAAGAGCAGACAGCGACAACTCGCGCTCAAATTGCTGGTTAATCTCATTGATGAGGCGGATTGCGAGCAGGGAATCTCCACCCAAATCGAAGAAGTTGTCGCCAATGCCAACAGGCTCTGTGTTAAGGATTTTTGACCAAATTTGGGCGAGGGTTGACTCGGTTGGCGTGCGAGGTGCAATGCAGCTTTTATCTGTTGAATTGCTAATGAGATTCTGCGACGATATTAGGCGGTTGCGATCGATTTTGCCATTGGGAGTTAGGGGCAGAAAGTCGATCGCCACAAAAGCACTGGGAATCATGTAATTGGGCAGTTGTTGTTTGAGGAAATTCCGCATTTCCACGGGATTAAGCGTCTGATTTTGATGGGGGACAACATAAGCAACTAGGCGCTTGTTTCCAGACAAATCATCCCCAGCCACCACCGCTGTTTCTTTGACTGCGGGATGCTGAAGCAGCAGCGCTTCAATCTCTCCCAATTCTATTCGATAACCGCGAATTTTTACCTGTTCGTCAGTGCGCCCTAAAAACTCAATATTGCCGTCGGGAAAATAGCGAGCTAAGTCACCAGTTTTATAAATTCGTTCTCCTGCTTTCTGGGTAAACGGATTAGCAATAAATCGCTGGGCGGTTAATTCGGGGCGGTTGAGGTAGCCTCGCGCCAATCCGCTGCCGCCGATGTACAATTCACCGGGAATTCCAACGGGTACAGGCTGTAAATTTTCATCTAAAATATAGAGTTGAGTGTTAGCTATTGGGCGGCCGATTGGCGGTTTTTGCCGTGAAGCGAAGCTATCCCGCAGGGAATCGCCAATTTCGGCAAAACTCGACCAGACAGTCGCTTCTGTGGGGCCGTAAGCGTTAAAAAACCTGCGCCCTGAAGCCCAGCGTTTAACAATCTCCGGGGAACAGGATTCGCCAGCACAGATGATTGTTTGCAGTGCGGGAAGTTCGGCGCTTGGAAGGACTGCTAGCAGCGAGGGCGGGAGGGTAGCGTGGGTAATAGCATTGTCCTGCAAAAATTGGATTAATGTTTGTCCTGGCAATAAAGATTCTTTCTTGGCACAGTAAAGTGTTGCTCCGGTTCCCAATGCCATGACAATCTCAAAGATTGAGGCATCAAAACTCAGGGATGCAAATTGCAAAATGCGGTGATTTGAGTTTAAGTTAAAAACTTCAAGTTGAGCTAGGGCTAAGTTGTAGAGTCCCCGATGTTCGATTAAAACGCCTTTGGGTTTTCCGGTTGAACCAGATGTGTAAATGATGTAGGCTAGATTTTTTGGTAGGATATTTGTAGTTGGGTTTTCTGGGCTTTGTCTGGCGAGAATTTCTCTTTCGGAGTCCAAACACACTACTGAAAAAACTCCGTAATTTTCCGGCTGCGTCAAGTTTTTTGCTAAGTGCTGCTGAGTTACCAAAATCGACACCTGAGCATCTTCTAACATGAAGTTAAGGCGCTCTTGAGGATAAGTTGGATCTAAAGGAAGGTAGGCTGCGCCTGCTTTGATAATGCCTAGCAATCCGACGATCGCATCTAAGGAACGTTCTACACAAAAGCCCACTAAAACTTCTGGTTTGGCACCCAATTGCTGCAAGTAACGTGCAAGTTGGTTGGCTTTGCTGTTGAGTTGGCGGTAGGTTAACTGCTGGTTTTCAAAGACGGCGGCGATAGCATCGGGCGCGAGCGCGACTCGCTCTTCAAATAGCTGATGGAAACACTGGTTTTGCGGATAATCTCTCTGAGTGTCATTCCAATCGATTAATAATTGCTGGTATTCTGGCGCTGTCAGCAAAGCCAAGTCGCTGAGGTGCTCTTTGGGATTGGCAACAATGGCTTTTAGCAGCGTTTGGAAATGTTCCGCCATGCGGGCAATTGTGGCGCGATCGAATAAGTCTGTGCTGTAGACAAATTGCCCTTGAATACTTCCTGCGTTTTCCCACAAGTGGCACTCTAAATCTAGCTTGGCGGTTCCCGCATCAAAGTCGATCGCCCCCAAAGTGATTCCCGGCAATTCTAGCGCTGCTACAGGAGTGTTTTGCAGGCTGAAACTGTGTTGAAATAGGGGGTTGCGGCTCAACTCGCGATCGGGCTGCAATTCCTCAACCAACTTCTCGAAGGGCAAATCTTGGTGAGCGTAGGCTGCCATTGCGACGTTTTTTACCCGATGCAATAGTTCCCGAAAAGTTGGATTTCCCGACAAATCTGCACGCAGCACTAAACTGTTGACAAAAAAACCGATTAATGCTTCTACTTCGCTCTGGTTGCGATTGGCGATCGGCGTTCCTACTGCAATATCTACTTGTCCTGTATAGCGGTACAGCAAAGTTTGAAAAGCGGCTAGTAGAGTGATAAATAAAGTCGCGCTTTCTTCCTGGCTCAATGACTTTAGCGTCTCGCTCAAAGCAGGTGATAGCGTTATAAATTGTTTGGCGCCGCGGTAGGATGGAACGGCCGGTCTTTGCCTGTCTGTTGGTAGATTGAGTGTGGTAATTCCGTTTAAATGCTGCCGCCAATAAGCTAATTGGGTTTCTAATACTTCGCCCTGCAACCATTGGTGCTGCCATTCTGCAAAGTCGGCGTACTGCACGGGCAGTGCTGGTAAGTGCGAGATCCCATTTTTTACAAATGCTGTGTAGAGCGTTCCCAGCTCTCGAATTAGCACTCCAATCGACCAACCATCAGCTACAATATGATGTAAATTGAGCAACAATATATGTTCTGTTTCACTGAGCTTTAGGAGCGTTACTTTGAATAACGGCCCGGCGGCTAAATCGAAAGGGCATTGCGCTGCATCGGTTGCGAGTTGCAGCGCTGCGGTTTCCTGCTGAGTTGGCGAGAGATTTTGTAAGTCAATTGTGGGGAGGGGTACTGTTAAAATGGGAGCAATAATTTGTACGAGTTCCCCTTCCAAAAGCGTAAAAGTGGTGCGTAAAGTTTCGTGCCGCTGCACAATTTCGTTGAAGGTTTGCTCTAAGGATCTTAAGTTGAGAAAACCTGTTAAGCGGAGCGCTGTTGAGACATTGTAGAAAGGATTGCCCGGTGCTAATTGATTGAGGAACCAAAGCCGCTGCTGGGCAAATGATGCCGGGAAGACAAAAACTTCTGTTTCTTGCTGCATATTTATCGGAATTGCACCCGTTCAACCGCCTTAATTTTATTTACTTTCTCGATCAAAAGATGATAGCTTCATCCGCCGACTTTCGCGAGAAATAGCCACTAACGCCGGAGCTTTAATATTAACCTTGCTCTCTTTTAAACTCTCCACAATCTTAGACAATTCTCCGATTGTCGGCGCTTCAAAAACCCTTCGCAAAGGCAACTCTACCGCGAAAGCATCTCGCACTCTAGAAACAAGCTGAGTCGCCAGCAGCGAATGGCCTCCCAATTCAAAGAAATTGTCGCGGATACCCACTCGCTTTATCCCCAAAACTTCGGCCCAAATTTTCACTAAAACTTCCTCAACAGAAGTCTGAGGCGCAACATAACTGCCAGCCCATTCTAACTTAATTGGCTCCGGTGCGGGCAAAGCGAGGCGATCGACCTTTCCGTTAGCCGTCACCGGTAGCGACTCCAGCACCACAAAAGCCGACGGAATCATATATTCAGGCAGTTTTTCTGCTAGATAAGCCTGCAACTGCGGTACTAATTTCCGGGCTGCTTTAGCTTGCAAAGGATTGTTAGCATAAGAGCGCCAAGGACGCAAGTTATCGCTTCTGGTTTCTTGCCCAAAATCTCTGGTTTCGCCACGTGCAAACACTACATCGTAGCGCCCTTGACTGTCGGAATCAGACCAACTAATATTGACATTATACGGAACTTCTAAAGCATACCAATCCTCTGGTTCTACTCCTAAATTCTCGACTTTTTCTACGGTTTTCTGCAACTGAGCTGCTGTGGTAAATTTATCGACAACTGACAGCAATTCTGCCGCCTTAACTGCGGCCGTTACCCGCGCATTAGGCACATTAGCAATTATTAAAATATCGAGTTGATTTTCCAATAATGTTTGTTGCACCTTGGTAACAGTCAGATTCTGATTTTCATCCGACCAATCCAACCGTTTTTCTGGGCCCTGCCCCCCTTGTGCCGGGGATTGGGGGCAGGGCGGTTTCATTCTCGGTAGGGGCAATCCCCCCGTGGTTGCCCCCATGTCTGAAACGCCTGTGAAATCGTCTGTGGGTGGGGGCGGGCACGGGGGCACCGCCCCTACAAAATCGCCATTTTCGTGAGAATGAAACCGCCCTGGGGATTGGGGGGGATCTATTTCAGACGCAATATGCAGAATAGCATTGTACCGAAAATCAGTTAACTCGTTGTGGTAACTACCGCGAATTAATTGAATCTCTACGCCGCCAATCTGCGGAAAGCGGTGCTTTAAGGCGCTAAAAAAATCGGGATCAATAACTAACTCTGTTTCTTGAAAAATTTGCATTTGCACTCGCTGCTGCAACTGTTCGCCAGCGAGAGAAGGTTCGGCTTGATACAGTTGTACTGAAGCGTGGAAAGCTGCCAGCAAGGGCAAGCTGCGGACATCTCCGATGAATATAAAGCCGCCTGGAGCAGTTGCTTGCACTGCACCTTCTAGCACCTGCACGAGATAGTCGATATTCGGGAAATATTGCACGACAGAGTTGAGAATCACCGCGTCAAAAGCTGCTGTCTCTACTCCTGCAAAGTCAGTCGCCATTTTCTGAAGCAGCGTTACATTAGCTAACTGTTGATTAGCCAAGTGTTGCTGAATGTAATTGAGCGAAATCGGGGAAAAATCTGTGCCGCAATAGTGAGTGCAGCGAGGCGCGATTTGGAACAGCAACAAACCTGTGCCGCAGCCAATTTCTAACACTCGCCTAGGCTGCAAAGCTAAAATTTGGGCTGCTTGATTGTTCGCCCAGTCGCGCACCTGTTCTGCTGGGATTGGCTGATTGGTATAACTGCTATTCCAGCCGACTATATTAAATGTTGGATCTGAGTCAACTGCTGGTCGATCGTAAGTTTCATTGTAGAGCATTTGCCACTGCAAAACCTGTTCGTCCTGCAATTGCATGATTTGGTTGGTTTCGCGGGCAACGCTATATTCTGCATTGAGGGCGACATAAGCTATTAAACGTTTATTTCCTTCTGCATCTTCCGAGGTTGTAGCTGCGGTTTGCTGTACCGCCGGATGTTGAGTTAATACTGTTTCGATTTCTCCTAATTCGATGCGGAAACCGCGAATTTTTACTTGTTCGTCAATGCGTCCCAAAAATTCCAGGTTGCAGTCGCTTCGGTAGCGCACTAAGTCGCCGGTTTTGTAAATTCGCTCTCCTGAATTTGCTTTAAAAGGATTGGAAATAAAGCTTTGTGCGGTTAAATCGGGGCGGTTGAGGTAGCCGCGAGCGAGTCCGTTTCCGCCGATGTACAATTCGCCCACAACGCCGATCGCCACTGGCTGCAAATATTTGTCTAATATGTAGATTTGAGTGTTAGCAATGGGGCGGCCTATTGTCGGGGCGATGTCTGTTTGCTTTGTTACAGGAATATAACCGGAAGTTGTGACGACGGTGTTCTCGGTTGGGCCGTAATTATTTACTAGCTTAAATGGATGGGATTTTAAAGGATGTTGTTGCAGTTTTTCGCCCCCTGCGAGCAAGATTCGCAAAGCTGTTGTTTGAGGCCAATCTAATAGCAAAACTTTCTCGGCTAAAGGTGTTGGCAAAAAGCTAATGGTGATGGCGTTTGATACTAACCAGTTTTGCAGTTTTTCAGGATCTCGCCTGATGTCATCTTCTGGAAAGTAGATGCTAGATCCGGCGGCGAGATAAGGCCAAATTTCCCACCCGCAAGCATCAAAGCCGATCGCTGCAATTTGCGTAGCCCGATCGCCCGCTGACACCCCAAACTCTCTTTGATGCCAAAAAACGAGATTTAACAAGCTTCCGTGCTCAATTTCAACTCCTTTCGGCTTTCCCGTGGAGCCGGAGGTGTAAATCGCGTAAACCCGATTTTCGGCTGTGGCTGCGCTGGTTGGATTGTCGGCGATTTCTTGGGAAATCATCTCCCAGTCTGTGTCTAGAAAAACAACCCTTGGATGGTGAATTTTATCATCTGACTGTGTTTCTAAATTTTGCACTTCGCCATCATCCACCAGGGAATAAATTCCCTGGCTCATAGCTGAAGTCGGCTGAAGCCGACTGGAAACTTGTCCTCCTTCAGTCGTCTTTAGACGACTTTCGCTATTAGACAGGGAATTTATTCCCTGGCGGGTAAGCAATACTGACACTTGAGCATCTTTTACCATAAAGCTCGATCGCCCGACAGGATAGCTGGGATCTAAAATTAGGTAAGCTCCTCCCGCTTTCAGGATACCCAACATCCCCACGATCAGATCGATCGATCGCTCTACGCACAGCCCGACTAAAACTTCCACCCCCACCCCGATTTTTTGCAGATAATGTGCTAGTTGGTTGCTGCGGAGATTGAGCTGCTGGTATGTGACTCGCTCATCTCCAAATACCAGCGCCACCGCCGAGGGCGTTTGCGAGGCGTGAAGTTCAAAAAGCTGATGTACGC
Source organism: Microcoleus sp. N9_A1 (assembly GCF_036701795.1). NCBI lineage: Bacteria > Bacillati > Cyanobacteriota > Cyanophyceae > Oscillatoriales > Microcoleaceae > Microcoleus > Microcoleus sp. N9_A1. The sequence goes on along the minus strand of NZ_JAUBRI010000069.1, from coordinate 3,154 downwards.
ACAAATTTAGCGGATAATCTGCCTGAGTTTTGTTGCATTCAACTAACAAATGATAACGCTCTTTGGCGCTCAAATATTGCAAGTTAGCAATTCGCTGTTCGGGATTTTTCACAATGCTTTCTAACAGCGTTTGAAAATGCCCTAACATTCGGGCGATCGTAGCTTCATCAAATAAATCGGCGCTGTAAATAACCATGCCGCTGATGCCCTCGGAGCTGTCAACCCACAGCTTATTGCTGGGCGATTGGTTGCTTCCCGAGCTGTTGGGCGATCGCTCCCACAAATGAAACTCCAAATCAAAGCGCGCTGTACCCACATCTAACTGCTGCGGGCTGAGTGTTAATTCTGGCAATTCTAACTGATTCCCCGGCGCGTTTTGCAGCGCAAAGGCCACCTGAAATAAGGGATTTTGGTTCAACGCGCGATCGGGGTGCAGTTCTTCTACTAACTTCTCAAACGGCAAATCTTGGTGAGCGTAAGCTCCTAATGCTACCTCTTTGACTCGGTTTAAAAGTTCCCGAAAAGTTGGATTTCCCGACAAATCTGTCCGCAACACCAAACTGTTGACAAAAAAACCGATTAGTGCTTCTATTTCACTGCGGTTGCGATTGGCGATCGGCGAACCTACAACAATATCTTCTTGCTGCGCGTAATGGTAAAGCAACGTTTTAAAAGCTGCCAGCATAGTCATAAACAGCGTCACTCCTTCGCGCTGGCTCAACGTTTCTAAAGCCTCGCTCAGTTGTTTTGGTAGTTGCAAAAATTGCCTTTTGCCTCGGTAACTTTGAATTGCTGGCCTGGGGCGATCCGCAGGCAAATTTAGCATAGAAATGCCGTTTAACTGCTGTCGCCAGTAAGCAAGCTGCGTTTCTAAAACTTCCCCTTGCAGCCATTCGCGCTGCCATTTAGCAAAATCAGCATACTGGATCGACAAAGCCGGTAAAGGCGAAGGTTTTTCGCTAGCAAATGCCGTGTAAAGCGCGCCTAATTCCTGAATTAATACTCCGATAGACCAACCATCGGAGACAATGTGGTGCATATTCAGCATCAGCAAATATTCAGCATCATCTAACTGCAATAATGTGACTCGCAGCAACAAGTCATTGGACAAATTAAAAGAGCGTTGAGCTTCCTCTGCGGTGAGTCTGTTTGCTTCAGTTTGTCGAGATTCCTTTGGCAAATTTCGCAAGTCCACTACATTAATCGGGAGGTGGAAAGCAGCAGCTATTCTCTGAACTGGTTGCCCCGAAACTACTGCTAAACTCGTGCGTAAAGCTTCGTGGCGGCGCACAATTTCATTGAAGGTTTGTTGCAGCGCCGAAAAATTGAGCGCACCTGTCAAACGCAAGGCTGAGGGAACATTATAGAAGGGATTGTTTGGTACTAATTGGTCGAGAAACCACAAGCGCTGCTGTGCAAAGGAAAGCGGTAGATTTCCGTCCCGCCCCACAGGAACAATCGGTGCAAAAGTGAAACTCGAATTCCGATTAGCTGCTTGTAAAAATAAAATTATTTCGGCTTTTTTATGAGAAATTTCGGCGCGCAATTCTGGTGTAATAATTCCTTCTGGAGCGTTGCAGCGCAGGCTCTCGCCCTCAATAAAAACATTAATATCTAGACTGCGAAGGTAAGATAAAAATTCAACTAACTCTACCGTGACAGAATCTCTGGCATTTGGCGATGAACTCGATATTTTTGGATCGGGCATTTTGAGTCATCCTGTCATTACTTGGGCAAATCAATAAAATAAATTCTACCAGCGCACAAATTAAGAGCTTAACTTACCCCTTGCCGACTGTGGCCTAACCTAAGTATGATTCTGTTTGAATCCGCAACCAAAATCCTACCCAAGGTTTCAGCTTATGCCGTTCATGCCCTTCAATTTCCTGTTCCTATGGCTGGTGGGACTGCTGTCCATCGGGGTACTTGGCGGAGGTATATACATTATTTACGAATGGTACATCGGCGCACTTGTAGGGATTTCCTACTTAGTCAGCGGAGTCTTGATGCTTCTTTGGTGTGTTGGTGGCCGCTTTATCAGTTTGCCGTTGTTCCGCCGCCCCGGTGCTGATGAACCCAAGCCGACGCGGACGGGTACGGTGCAGCGGGTAGAGAGGCCTGATGGCACTATTTTACAAGTAGAATTCTACGGCCCAGAGGACGGACAGCCGATTATCCTCTCACATGGTTGGGGGCCGAACAGTATGGTTTGGTATTATGTGAAACGGCAACTTAGCGATCGCTTCCGAGTGATTGTTTGGGATCTTCCAGGCCTGGGAAAATCCACTCGACCAAAAAACAGCGACTACTCCATAGAAAAATTTGCCCGCGATCTAGAAGCCGTCGTTTCCCTAGCAGGAAATAAACCGGTTATCCTACTCGGACACAGCATCGGCGGCATGATTTCTCTCACCTTCTGTCGGCTTTTCCCAGAACTTCTCGGTAGTCGAGTAGCTGGTTTAATTCTGGTAGATACCACTTATACTAATCCCGTCAAAACCGCTATTTTTAGCGGTTTATTACGCGCTTTGCAGAAGCCGCTGCTCCAACCTATGCTCTACCTCACCATAGCTCTTGAACCGATTATGTGGGGAATGACTTGGCTGAGCTATCTCAATGGTTCACTGCATATCAGTGTAGAATTGTCGGGATTTAAAGGCACTGAAACGCGCGGTCAATTAGAGTTCTCAGCTTTCTTATCAGCCTTGGGTTCTCCCGGCGTTCTCGCTCGCGGCACACTGGGAATGCTCAAATATGACGAAACAAAAACTTTGCGATCGATTGACATTCCTGTGTTGGTGATCTGCGGCGATTCAGATATCGCCACTACGCCCCCAGCTAGCCTGCGAATGAAAGCAGAATTACCTCAAGCAGAGCTAGTTACTATACAGAAAGGAGGACACATGGCATTAATGGAACATAACCAGCAGTTTGCCGAAGCTGTCCGGGCATTCAGCACTGGAATTTCCTAACTAAAAATGTGAGCTAAAATCCTGTAGGTTCAGTTAAAACAGTTTATTCCTCGGAGATCCCCCTAAATCCCCCTTAAGAAGGGGGACTTTGAGCAAGTTCTTGTCCCCCCCTTTTTAAGCTATGCTTTATAAACATCTTTCTTAACAATAAATTTGACAAAAATTAGCATCTGTGCTATTCA
>NZ_JAUBRI010000068.1:0-36235 GCF_036701795.1 Microcoleus sp. N9_A1 | reverse complement strand
CAAGGTTTCATCCTATTTTACCTCTTGCAAGTCTACCCCCTTGACAATTTGCACTTTTTCTTAACTTGTCACAAATGATTCGGAGTGCAGCAAACAGCAAGCAAGCTTGAATATCTTCAGGTTCTAAATCGGGAAAATCTGCCAGAATTTCACTAGCAGGAACATTATCTGCTAGAGTTTCTAGAATGTCGCTAACTCGAATTCTCATGCCTCGGATACAGGGGCGGCCTCCACATTTACCCGGAGTTTGAGTAATGCGATCGAGTAAAACAGTTTTGTCTAGCATAAGTCTTACCTAGAGAAAGTCATTATTTTAGGACTTTAAACTGTATCCCCACTACTGGCTTGGGGCATCGCTTCAATCAGTGCCCGAAGCACCTTGTTTACTGCCTCTGGTGTTGAGAAAATCCGGGCAATATCCTCATCCAAAACAACGACTGTCATTTGTTGCTTTCCACTACGATTTGCAAAACGGTTGGGTTTGGCTTTTTTGTAGTCCAAGCGGTACTCTGACAAAAGCTCATCTTCCGAGTTTGAAGATTCATTAAAAGGCGTTTTCTTCATAGTCTTCACGCTCCTTTCTAGTGGCTAGACGGGCACTAATGATACGGATTGTATTTGCACGTTCAGTATAGCTGACTAGCAGCAACTAATTGTTTTGAGAGTGACCGATGATAATTTCACGGCGCTCATTTTGTGAATGTTTTTCATCATCAAAAATTACGGGAAGCGGATTGTAGAAAACTGTCTTTGCTTCTTCAAATTTTACACCGTGCTTGTTGAGATTGATAGCTGCTTTGATTTCGTCCCATTCAAATTCCATACCCTGATTGTATGTTTTATATATTTTCGCGCTTTTGCTATCTAACGCTGCTTTTATTGTAATCGTACTCCACCTGAGTGCGACTCAACTTCCCCGCTGACTCGACGAAATAAGTTCGATCGCGCGTTTTCAGTATTTTCCCAAACGGAAAAGTTATCATTGATAACTTCCGATCGCCCGTTAGCGCAGCCCTCGAATAGGATCGCCAATTCCCCGCAAAATACTAACACAAGTGCCGTACAATTATCCCACCATCCGGCATCAACCAACCTGCTAACCCCATGCTTTGCGATTACCTAGTACAAATCCTCACCGCCCGCGTCTACGATGTTGCCCAAGAAACACCCCTAGAAGTCGCCCCGAATCTATCAGCACGGCTCAACAATAAACTTTTGTTGAAGCGAGAGGATATGCAGTCGGTGTTTTCCTTCAAACTGCGGGGTGCGTACAACAAAATGGCGCAACTGTCGCCGGATTTGCTAGCACAAGGTGTGATTGCAGCTTCCGCCGGCAACCACGCCCAAGGAGTCGCCCTCGCCGCCCGCCACCTGGGAACTCGCGCGATCATAGTCATGCCCGTAACGACGCCACAGGTGAAGGTAAATGCGGTGATAGCCCGTGGTGGAGAGGTGGTTTTGCAGGGTGATACTTACGATGATGCCTACGCCTTTGCGCGCCAATTAGAGGCGGAAAAAAACTTAACTTTTATTCACCCTTTTGATGACCCCTACGTGATTGCTGGACAGGGTACGATCGGCATGGAAATTCTGCGGCAACATCAAAAACCAATTCACGCGATTTTTGTGGCAATTGGTGGCGGTGGACTGATTTCTGGAATTGCGGCTTATATCAAGCGGTTGCGGCCGGAAATTAAGATTATTGGCGTCGAACCGGTGGATTCCGATGCAATGAATCAATCGCTGAAAGCAGGTAAACGGGTGCGTTTGTCGCAGGTGGGTTTATTTGCTGACGGCGTTGCTGTGCGGGAAGTTGGGGAGGAAACTTTTCGATTGTGTCAGGAGTATGTGGATGAGATTATTTTGGTGCATACGGATGATATTTGCGCGGCGATTAAGGATGTTTTTGAAGATACGCGATCGATCTTAGAACCTGCAGGCGCATTGGCGATCGCAGGTGCGAAAGCTTACGTCGAACGGGAACAAATCGCAGGAGAAACATTAATTGCTGTTGCTTGCGGCGCGAACATGAATTTCGATCGGCTGCGTTTTGTAGCAGAAAGAGCCGAGTTTGGCGAACGCCGCGAAGCGATTTTTGCAGTCACAATTCCCGAACAAGCTGGCAGTCTCCGCAGGTTTTGCGAGTGTCTTGGCAAGCGCAATTTAACTGAATTTAGCTATCGAATTGCAGATGAGAAAGAAGCACATATTTTTATCGGCGTACAAATTCAAAACCGTGCGGATGCGGTGAAGATAGCCGCAAGTTTTGAAGGTTGTGGCTTCAAGACTTTGGATTTAACTGATGATGAATTAACGAAGTTGCACGTGCGGCATATGGTGGGCGGGCGTTCGATGCTGGCACATCACGAATTGTTTTATCGCTTTGAATTTCCCGAACGTCCGGGTGCGTTGATGAAGTTTGTGAGTTCGATGAGTCCTAACTGGAATATCAGCGTTTTTCACTATCGGAATAACGGCGCAGATTACGGGCGAATTGTGGTGGGAATTCAGGTGCCGCCGGATGAGATGAAAGAGTGGCAGGCTTTTTTGGATACGCTGGGCTATCAGTATGGGGATGAGAGTCAGAATCCGGCGTATAAGTTGTTTTTGAGGTAGGGGTTTTTGGGAAAGTTACCCTCTTTATGAAGGAGGCGGTTGAAACCGGGGCAAGCACGCGGGGATTGCCCCACAAAAACGAATTACTCGCAACGCGAGACTAAGAAATAAGCCGGATAATGAAGGTGTTAAGTATAATTAAGGAAAGAACACTAAATTTTGATATTTTTATGCAAACACCACAAAGTGGACAAATACCCGGAACTTTAATACAAAGTCTTTATGAAACTGATTTTTATGCTTGGACTCAGGAACAAGCAAAACTCCTCAAACATCGAGAATGGAGTCAAATTGACCTACCTAATTTAATCGAGGAGATTGAGTCATTGGGAAAACAACAACGCGCCGAATTAAGAAACCGCTTGAGTATTTTGATTGGACATTTGCTTAAATGGGAATATCAAGTATCAAAAAGAAGTCGCAGTTGGGTGAATACAATTTGCATCCAGCGTATCGATATATTAGAGTTACTCCAAGAGAATCCAAGTCTCAAACCTTACCTACAAGAAGCTCTCCAGACAGCTTACATCAAAGGAATGGCATTAGCTTCTGGAGAAACAAATCTGCCGCGAAAAATTTTTCCCGAGAATTGTCAGTATACGTTAGAAGAAATTTTTAGCGATGCTTTTTATCCTGGTGAACCTGCAACAGATGATGTGATGGAATGAGAATGATCGCAGATAGTTGTCTAATGGTAGGGAGTAATTCTGTTAGTGCGATCGGATTCCAGTATGCTAATTGCTGGATGCAGATCACGAACCTACAACCGTTGAAGCAACTCGTCATACTCTGTATGTGCGCCAATCCAAAACCAGTAAATGCGATCGTTCTCTAGTAAGCCAAGAACTCGGTAGTTTAGTCCAACGCGAACTGAATAAATAGGTTGACGCTGACTAACTCGTTTAAACTGAAGGCTGTTGTGGTAGGGATCTGAATGCCAAAGGGCGTATGCTTTGGCTGCTTGCTCTTGAACCGATGCAGGAAGCTGGTCAAGTTTCTTGCGAAATGCGTTAGTAACACTTGATTTCATGGCGAGTCGGGAAAAACTTCCACCAGGGGGGTAATATCGCCAGCCGCGATTTCCTGACGTACTATCTCAGCTAGACTATCCCACTGAGCGTCTGTTGTAGCTTCAAATTGATCCTGCCACGCCCGTTCATCACTGATATCCTCTTCCTCCATTAGAATGCGGATTAATTCTCGTTTCTCGATCGCAGACAGTTGTCTAATGGTAGGGAGTAATTCTGTTAGTGTCATCGGTTTTTTCCTGCGATGCGTCTATGTTAACCGTAGCAGGTCAACGTAGTAATTGCAACTTTCAGGAGGGTTTCACAAAAATCGGCGCGATCGCATTTTAGTAGCGATCGCGCGACGGTATGATATTCCGTAGTGTTTTATTCGGAAAGATTTGAGCAATCATTAAAGTACGAAATGAGTGCTTCACCAACAGCTTTTGTAACTCCAGCAGCTACCACTGATTTTGCTGCCCATCCGAAGACAGGAACAAAATCAAGGACTGAGTGTGCAATTTTACTGCCAATGAGTGGAGCCGCAATTGTAGCAAACACTGCCCCAGCTTGAGTTTTATCCATATCAACATCAAAAATTGACCCGACTTGCAAAACCATTGTTACATCGCCTCCAGTCATCAGGTAATGAGAACCTGGAATCCAAGCCACACTTGCAAATCCCAAAGCCCATTTATTGATAGCCGAACGTGCTTGTTCTCTTGCTTGTCTTTTGTTAGATGCTGCCATAACGATTGCCGATCATTTTTTTGGTTTAAGTTAGCTCAAAAAGCTTTTGAGGTTGGCAGATGCAATTTTAGGTTTATTTTTTTACTATGTTAAACAGATCCCAAAAAACTGTAAAGCAAAAAAAGTTGGAAAAAGTTGGACATTCCTCAAATTGGGATGCGATGTGGAAAAAGTTGGAAAAAGTTGGAAAAAGTTTGGTATAGTAACGATAGTTATCTCACCATCCCACCTATGGATAGTCCTCAGATATTGCAATTTGTCGATGAAGCTGTCTATACCAACACAGGTAAACGTCTAAATAACTTGCAGCGGAGGATTATCGCAGGAATACTGAAGCGTCAAAGATATGCTGACGTGGCAGAAACTCATGATTATAGCTCCCAGCACGTTAAAAAGGCTAGTCACGAACTTTTACAAATGTTATCTGAAGTGTTTGGCGAACCTGTTAAAAAAAGTAATCTTGAATCCGTCCTAGAAAGGCAAATAAATCATAATATAAGCCTTGGGAATAAAAATACTATTAAAAATAGTAACAAAATTAGTTACATTAACAATTGTCCTAATGCTTCTACTCCTACCCCCGATCAAAGTCAGCCGAAAAATACCGACTTGCAGCAGAAAACCAAAAATCAAACTAAGATTGAAACAATAGATAAATTACGGCAGTTTGGCTTGAGCGACGAACAAATTGCAGAAGCGCTAGATATACCTTTAAAGCAGGTTAAACAGGTGGATAAGGATGGGTGATTTTAGCATACCTAATTATTTCAAACCAGCACCGGACGACTTCTCAGTGGCACAAGAATTTCATGCAAAACACTAGGCTTCGCACTAAGATACACTTCGGCACAATTAGCCTCGTTATATCCAACAATAATTGCACCGATCGCACTACCGATTTCAGGATACATCTCTTCACTCATCTCTCCGTTATCCAAAAAGTCGGGAATCTTAATCAAACCTTTGACAGCATCTTCACCAATATTAACAAACACTCCAAAGGGAGCATGATATTCAACTTTACCCAGCAAAAATTGCCCCAATCTGTACTTTAACTTAATTTGGTCCCAGCTTTGACTATCCATAATATTCAGTGTGGTTTGAGGGCTCGTGGAAATTGGTTTAGTATGGCAAACAAGCGTTGAGGTACAATTACCTCCATTCGCTCGTAACCGTCTTTCTCATCATAGCGATATTCCAGCGACTTGAAATACTGCTCATAACTTGACTTATCAATTGAAACCTCCAGTATCCCTTCTTTATAGCATTGATTATACTCTTCTGCAATACTTCGATCGTTGGGGCCGGCAAAATAGCAATTTCCATCGACATAAGGAGGATTGTAGGGAAAATCGACGGGTTGAAATCCCTCTTTCAGTAATTTCTGACCTTTGCGTTTTTGAGGTGCTTTGTAAATTGTAATGATTTGGGGGGATTTTGACTGACTAGGTTCCATGTAAAATGCTTCAGATTTCCAGACATTTTCCTTCACTAAATGCTTGTTTTGCTTGTCGCCTCACAGGGTCGAATTTGCCTGCTTTCAGATCCTCTTCAATTTGTTTATCCCAAAGTGCTTCTTGAAACTTGTCTAGCCATTCGAGAAACTTTGCGAGTTCATTTTGTGAAAGTTTCGTGACAGCAGTCTTGAGTTCTGTAATCTTCATGGGTAAGTATCTTTTTTTCCTAAAATTAGTTTACCAGTTTGGTATAATTATATCGCGTCGATCGCTCTTGGCAACTGGATAAATGTTGAGTCTCGCGCGCTTGCCGGAAACGATCCAAAATCCCTGTGACGAAGGTTTCGCCATCAATCGGCGGAGTATGTTCGGCCATGGCAACAGCAGCATCTATCTTAACTCGTACACAATCGATCCATTCGCCATCGGCGCGATCGTACTCATCTAACAATCGCCAAGCAACTTCCAGCACTTCTTCAGCAGAACCATATTTACCAGTTTGCAGTTTAGTTTGGATGAATAGTTCTTGGGTTTTCGTCAGAGTAATGCTCATAGTATTGATTTACTCGTTTGCTTCAATTATATCGCGTCGATCTATCTTTGAAACCAGCGATCGGCAAAATCTGGATTTCGCGCTCGATACCACTGATAAGCTCGATCGATCTGAGATTTGCCGATCGCAGCTTCATCTTTCCACTTATCCTACAACTAGCAATTCATTAAACTTATTTTTAAAATCTGACGATACCGTCAACGGCTTGTAAACCTCACCTTCATAGAGTTTCCAGACATATCCCAAACTGAACGATCGAAAAGCTGGAGGCGAACCAATCGCTTGCCAAATATTATCAAATTGTTCCCATGAAATAGGGGAGAAAATCTCAGACTCAGACGCACCCTACAACACAAACTAGAATCATCGTGCAAACTCATAGGCAATATTCGTGATGCGGCCGCGCCAGTAGGGCAATAGCGAGCCATCACGCAGTTGCCACGCCACCTCACCAGAGAGCGGAATCCGCATACCCTCTCGCAATTCGTAGTCCCAGAAACGACCCTGCCAGGGTGCAAACACCAGCCCACCGTTAACTGTACGGGCGCGGGCCTCGGCGCGGATACTGGCGATTAGCCCTGCTTCATCAAAGCGGAAATCCAGGGAAACAGCGGTGTCGCCATCCTGTAGCGTTGCTCTGGCCGAAGAATTGTCGATCGCCTCCCAGCGAACACCTTGACTCGGCAGCAGTCTCGTCGGATACCAAGCAGCCTCCGCGAAAAAGCGCATCAGTTCCCCTTGTGCAGCTTCGGGAGTGCTGCGGATATCCGCCAGAGTCACCAGGCCCAGCAGCGCCGCATGGAGGATGCCTTCGCCAGAAATGTAGGCATCATGAACAAACGCATTGATACCGGGCATCATGGCAATTCGCGCGTCCCAATCAAAGCCAGGGCGCTGAGTAATTACGAGTTGAGTTGAGGTGAAAGCACTCCATTTTTCTGCGCTTTCGCTCATGTTAAACGTGCCTTCGTGGGAAACCCGCGCTGCTACAATTAGCGGTTGTCCATCCTTGATCACCGTGCGAAAGTAGCGCTGCACTGGCTGGGGTAAATCGGCGATTTCCCGCGCATCAAATGTGAGAGGTTTAATCGGCGATCGTGCAGCTTCCAGATTCGCTCGCAGTTCCTTGGTACCCAGATGCCAGCGGTATGTTCCAAGGGCGATCGCCCCAATAATGCCAACTACAAGCGCGAGGATGATTAGTACGATCGCCGATCGCCACATGATAATTCCTCTTAAGTAGGTCATTGCAAAAAAACAATAGTATCTTGTAGGGGCGGGTTTAGCTAAGAATCACGAGATAAAAGCGAGAATATGAAGGCAAAACCCGCCCTCTCCTCTCCCTCATGTTTATTTGTAACCACCTACTTATTCAATCGCCAATCTTAAACCCATCTACCCACTACAACTCTCACCGTTCCATCTGCCAAAGTTTCCTCTTCTTCAACATGAAAACCCTCTGACTGCACCGCCGCCATCAAACTTTTCCGCGCGTATTTTTGACTAATTGAATTGATAAATTCCTGCTGATTAATTCGAGCGCCCCAAAAATCCGCCACCAATTCGTAATCCTCTCCGCTGCGACGAAAACCCAAATCGTAACCGTTGGATTGCCGAATCACGTACTCCGCATTAGTTTTGTCACCCCGATAACCCCGTACCTGCACATTGGATTCTACTTGATAACCCAACTCTTCCAACACTTGATGCAGCAGTTCGCCGTTCTTGATCTGAACCTTGATCGTTGTGAAGTGTGACATATCACTTTCGGATTTTTGTGTAAAACGCTGATTTGATTATAATACTATAAACCGCAACAGTCAATAAGTTATAAGTTGCGATCTTAAACCAGGTTTGAGCGTCAGCGAAAGCAGCCCGGTTACAAGCCCCCGGATTCATCTGTGCAGAAATTAACAACATAGTATCCGATAACAATTTCCCCGATTTATCCGTGCGTGAGTTCGCTTTCTTCAATCCTCCAATTCTTCAATCTAAAATCCAAAATCTAAAATCTAAAATCCTATGATGGCCGACAATTCTAACCAACCCAGAGAATATGATGCCGTCCTCGGCGGTCAAAGTCAAATCCCGATCGCCGGCGCTGTTTTGGGAGGCATCGCCGGAGTCAAGCAGCGCTTCAACAGTCCTACTATCGAGGCTCGGATTGCCGCTGTTAAAGATGCTCCTAAATACGGAGGCGCTGGTTTAAATTTAGCAATTGAGGCGCTGCTTGACCCCGCAGCAGAAGTGCAGCGAGTTGGTTATTTAATTTTGCGATCGAGGACAGAACCGCTAGTGCGCCAAGCTTTAAAAGACTTCGTGCCTTACAAGCTTTTTGACTGCATCCGCACTGTGAAAACTGGGACAAATCTGGCGATTAGTCCCGGAGGCGATCGCACGGCGAGTTTGCACGGCAAAATAATTAGAATTTGCGATGTAGATACAGGAGAAATACTCTATACTGTTGACAAGTATCCCCGCGCTCAAGAAACTTTTGTCCTTTGCAAAGAAAGCGAAGTTTTTGTGAGGAGCAGAAATACTCCGAAACATCGTGCGATCGAAATTTGGCAGGGAGGAGAATTGCGGCATACTTCCCTCGGACATGAAGCGGAAATTAGCGCAATTGTCATCAGTCCCGACAGTCAAGTTATCGCCAGCGGTTCGGCAGATGCTACTATCAAAATTTGGAATTTAGAGACGGGAAAGTTAATCTGTACTTTTGGCAATCTTTTAACTTGGGGAGCTCATAAAGCAGGAATTGTTAGTCTTGCTTTTAGCCCGATCGCACAAACTCTCGCTAGCAGCAGTTCTGATGGTACAATTAAACTGTGGAACCTCCGCAGCAGAGAATGCTCCCAAACAATTAAGGGTTACGCGAATTGTCTGGCTTTCAGTCCAGACGGGCAGACTTTGGCTACTGGCGGCTGGGACAGAAATATTCAACTGCGGCAGCTATCGAATCCAGATAGTTCAATCACTTTAGCCGGGCATTTTAACTCGATAAATGCGATCCTCTTTAGTCCCGACGGACGCACTGTTGTCAGTGCTAGTGCCGATGGTAATATCAAATTTTGGAATGCCAGTACCGGCGAACATATTCACACTCTCAGTGGACATCAAAGCTCTGTTACTTGTCTTACTTTTAGCAGCGATGGTGCAACTATTATTAGCGGGAGTATAGACAAAACTTTCAAAATTTGGGGAGTTAATTGAAGGAAGAAGGAAGTTCGGCAACGGATTCTGTAACGGATGTAGCGGATGGAAGAAATAGGGAATAGGGCATAGGGCATAGGGCATAGGGCATAGGGCAGAAGGCAGAAGGCAGAAGGCAGAAGGCAGAAGGCAGAAGGCAGAAAGAAGAGGGAATCGACCTCATGATTTTCACAAATTAAGTACCTCCTAACCATTCAGGCGCTGGCTATATTTACAAATTCCAGATTCCAGATTCCTCGGTGCGTGAATCTACGCAAACAAATATAATAAATTTACAATCCCAGTTCTTGTGCAAGCAGAGAATTGCGGAACTTCTTTTGGCACTACTACAAATAGTTACCGTAAAAATACCGATTAGCAGGCATTATTCAGCTTATTATCAATTTGTAAACGGTCGCCCAAAAGCCTGAGCGAGTTGCAATTTCTGAATCCTTTAAAGTAGCTTTAATATATCGCATCTTGGTCGGATGAGTATTCCTGCTAATTGTAATATTTGACTGAAAAAGTTTATGCTTAAAAGATAGGCTGGGGTTAAATATACAGTGCGCCCTAGAGTAACCATGTCACACTGCAACCAATCCATCTGTCGTTCCCGCCATTTCGCAGAAATGTGCGATACTGCTGCCAGTTGGCAGCAAAAAGCCGATCGACTAACGGTAGAATTAAACACCACCCAGGATCTGCTTCACGCAGAAATCGATCGGCTCAAACAAGCCAACGAAACCCTGCACGCCGCTGTCAGTTGTGCCCCAATTTTCCTGTGGGCAACAGACAAAGAAGGCAGGTTAACCCTTGCAGAAGGCAAAGGATTAGAAAATTTGGGACTCACACCCGGTGCAACTGTTGGGCTGTCGATTTTGGAAGTTTACAACAGCCAGCCAGATATCTTAGAAAATATTGCCGACGTATTAGCAGGAAACGATCGCACTTGGAACGTCCGAGAGAGGCATTTTATTCACGAAATTCGATCGACAGCGCTGCGAGATAGAAACGGCGAAGTTGTCGGGGCAGTGGGTATTTCTACTCAAATTACCGAGCGCGAGGAGTCGATCGCAACTCTGGAAACGGCAAATCAAGAATTAGAAGAGAGACTGCAGCGGCAGACGGCAGCCTTCAATGCAGCACTTGCCGAAAGCGAAAAAAAGTACCGCAACCTCGTAGAAACCTCCCAAGAATTGATTTGGTCGATCGATATTGAAGGCCTCTTGACTTTTGTCAATTCCGCCGCCAAACGCATCTATGGTTACGAACCGCCAGAAATGATCGGGCGCCGCTTCACCGAGTTTTTCGTTCCCGATCAAGAAAGTAGACCAAGAGAAATATTTGCCCAACTTTTAGCAAGAACCAGAATTCAGCCACAAACCGCTAATTCTCCTTACGAAACAGTACACATTCGCAAAGACGGTACTCCCGTCCACCTGCGCCTCAACAGCATCGTCAACCAAGCTGAAAACGGCGCTATTTTAGGCTTGTGCGGAACTGCGACAGATATTAGCGATCACAAGCGATCGGAAGAAGCACTCCAAAAAGCTACAGACCAACTTCGCGCCGTTTTGGATGCCGTACCCGGACTGATTTCTTGGATCAGTTCAGATTTGCGGTATATAGGAGTCAACCAGCACTTAGCAACCTCATTTAACCTGTCTCCTGAAAGCTTTGTCGGTCAAGAAATTAACTTTCTCGACAAAGGCTCGACTTTCGGAGAACTGATCCGAATTTTTTTTGACAGTTCATCTCAGCAAATCTGCCAAGAAATAGAAATAGAAATTAACGGTTTCGTCCGCAACTATTTGATAGTAGCTCAGAAATATCATCAGGGAACCGCTGCTGTTTCTGTAGGAATAGACATTACCGACCGCAAGCGTGCAGAAGCTCTCAAAAACCAATTGATCTGCTCGTTACAAGAATCAGAACACAAATTTCGCAGCCTTTATGAAGCCACCAGCGACGCAGTAATGTTGTTTGACGAAAAGGAATTTTTTGACTGCAACCCCGCTACCTTAAAAATATTTTGCTGTAAAACCACAAAACAATTTTACGGCAACAAACTGAGCGACTTTTCCCCACAATTTCAGCCTAGCGGGGAAGACTCATTCAGTCTAGCAATACAGAGAATATCGACAGCAATGCAAACAGGTAGCTGTCGCTTTGACTGGGTAAACAAACGACTCGACGGTTCAGAATTTCCTGCTGAAGTGCTGCTAAATGCAATGGAAATTAACGGACGAAAAGTAATTCAAGCAGTAGTGCGAGATATTACAGAGCGCAAGCGCGACGAAGATGGCATCAAAGCATCCCTCGCCGAAAAAGAAGTTCTCCTCAAAGAAATTCACCACCGCGTCAAAAACAACCTCCAAGTTATTTCTAGTTTGCTCAAACTTCAGTCACGCTACATCCAAGACAGCAACGTTAGTGAAATGTTAAAAGACAGTCAAAACCGAGTCAGATCAATGGCCCTGGTTCACGAACAATTGTATCAATCCAAAGACTTGTCAAACATTGACTTTGCTGAATACATCCAAAATCTCGCCCACAATTTATTCCAAGCTTATGAAAATCATGCAGAAGGCGTCAAGTTGCAAACAAATATTGCGCCGTGTTCTCTCAATATTGATACGGCAGTTCCTTGCGGGTTAATTATCAATGAACTTGTGACAAATGCCCTCAAATATGCCTTTAAAGGACAAGTTAAAGGTAAAATTAACATAGATTTCACTTTAGATAATAACAGAGTTTGCGTGCTAACCGTGAGCGACAGCGGAATTGGTTTTCCTCAAGACTTAGATTATCGCCAAGCCCGAACGTTGGGTTTGCGACTGGTCGGGTCTTTAGTCAAGCAAATCCGGGGGGGAATAGAACTGTTAGAAACTGCTGGCACGACTTTTAGAATAACCTTTTGTCAACCCAAATTGCACTCTGAGGAGAAAAATTAGTGTCCAATAAAAAAATTTTGATAGTTGAAGACGAAAGCATTATTGCAGAAGACATTTCCGACAGTTTGATATCTCTAGGATATCGAATAACTGGCATGGTTTATTCGGGAGAAGAAGCGATTGAATCGGCAGCCAAGTTGCGCCCGGATTTAGTTTTAATGGATGTTAACCTGCAAGGAGAAATCGACGGCATTACAGCAGCCGAAGAAATTCGCTTGCGCTTTCAAATCCCGGTAGTTTATCTGACAGCTTATGCCGATGAAACTACTTTGCGACGAGTCAATAGTACAAAACCGTTCGGCTATATTGTCAAGCCATTTGAAGAAAAAAACTTGCACACAACTATTCAACTGGCACTCTACCGACATCAGTATGATAGCTTGACGAACCTGCCTAATCGTTCATTTTTTCGAGAAAAATTAAGTCGAGTATTAGATGGTCAAAAAGAATTGTCAGGATTCGTTCCAGTTGTCACGCTTAGCTTAGATAAAATCAACCGCATTAACAGTACCTGGGGACACGATATCGGCGACTCAGTGCTTTGCACCATCGCCCAGCGGCTAAATAACTGCATAGAAAACATTAATATTGTTGCTCGTTTGGAAGCGGCAGAATTCGCGCTGATTCTTAAACCAGTTGCAGAAAAACAGGATGTGGCTAAGATTGCTCAAAACATTTTAGATCTTGTATCCCAAGGTATGATTGTCAAAGATTGCGAAGTCTATGTCACTGCTAGTATGGGGATCTGCTTGTATCCTGGGGACGGCACCGACGGAGATGAAATGCTGAAAAATGCTTATATAGCAATGTATCAATCTCAGCAGAAAGGCGGGAATAATTATCATTTTTATACAGCAAAGAATGCGAATTTTTTTATTAAGACACTTCTTCAAGAAACTTCACTGCGCCATGCTTTAAAAAGCTCAGAATTTGAAGTATACTATCAACCTCAAATAGAAATTAAAACAGGTAAAATGATTGGTGCTGAAGCTTTGGTGCGCTGGAATCATCCAGAACGGGGGCGAGTTTCCCCTGGGGAATTTATTCCCATGGCTGAAGAAATGGGCTTGATTGCACCGTTAGGCGAATGGGTATTAGAGACTGTTTGCCTGCAAACGAAAGCATGGCAAAGAGCAGGTTTGCCGCCCTTGCGAGTGGCAGTTAACGTATCAGCCCGTCAATTCGAGCGCAAAAATTTTACGGAAAGAGTCAGGGAGATATTAACAGAAACCGATCTCGATCCCAAGTGTTTGGAATTAGAACTGACGGAAAGTCTGGTTTTGCAAGACGAAATTGCAGCAGCTAAAGCTTTTACGGTGTGGAGAGATATGGGGATTAGGATAGCAATTGATGATTTTGGGACGGGATATTCTTCTTTGAGTTATCCAAAACGCTTTCCGTTTGATGCGATCAAAATAGACAAGAGTTTTATTCGCGACATTGCAGACGATCGCCAAAATGCAGCGATAACAATAGCGATTATTCAAATGGCACACTGCATGAACATGACGGTGGTGGCTGAGGGGGTAGAAAATGAGCAGGAACTTGATTTTTTGTGCGAACACGAATGCGACGAAATTCAAGGCTATCTTTTCAGTCAGGCTTTGCCAAGGGCTGAGTTTGAAGCGTTGCTGAAAACCGATAAGTGCTGGAATTTAGATCAATTCCGGTTGCAATCCTCATGATAGTTGACTGTTGACTGTTAACTGTTGACTGTTGACTGTTGACTGTTGACTGTTGACTAATTTAAAAGATACGATCGCCCAACCAACCTCCCAGCCACAGCCCAAAACCGGAAGTAGCCACCAACAGGATAAACGTATAAAGCCCGCTGCCGTTGTGGATCAACCTTTCAGCAGCTACCATCCGCGCCACAACTCCAGCAATAATCCCGATCGCAGCCCAAGCCCCATAAACACTCTTCCCGGTGAGGCCGAAGGCTTGGTCGATCGCCCCCGAACCAGCCCCAGCCAAAACCCCCGCCCACGCCCCAATCCCCAGCCCGATCGCACCTCGGAGCCCGACGGGGCCGCCAGAATTCACCCCTAGTTCCGTCGCCAGCCCGCACGTCAAGCCGACAATCGCCCAACACACCGCCGCCACCAACGCCTTAACCCAATTCCCAGAACCCGTTCCCGCCATCAATCCCACCACTGTCACCACTCCCCCTACAGCCAAAACAGCAGCCACAGCCCGCGACTCGGCCTCAGAACTGGCGATCGCCCCCAAACCAGCTCCAACAGCGCCCCAAGCAGCCCCTGTTACCATTCCTCCAGCCTGAAAACCGGCGATCGACCCCCCTACCGCCCCAGCTAAAACTAACGCTGCCAGCCACACTCTAGGCGTTGCCGAACCCTCCGCCAGCAAAATCGCGGCCCACAGCCAATCTGCACCGCAGATTAAAGCCCACATCCACAGCGGGGCCTGAGATTTTGTCAAAATCCAACCAGTCAAAGCGTAACTCGCCACAGCGATTGCCAGCGGCCACCAAGGGAAGCTTGAATAGTGTTGAGATGGCCGCACTTCCCTCGGCGCGCTTCGTGGTTTTGAGTATTGAGTTGAAAATTCAGTTTTCCTTTTCGAGGTAAGCTTTCGATAGTGTTGAGATGGCCCTGCTTCCCTCGCAACGCTTCGCCCTGGTTGCTTTCTTCCCCGCCGCGCTGCCCGATTTTGAGTGGTAAATCGTTTCTTGCTTGAAGAGTTCTTTTGAGTTTGAAATTTTTGGGAGGTGGCTTTTGGGCGGGTTTGACGGCGCTGGGAACCAGGCCTGGCCGCTGATTTTCCAGAACGCCTTCTCAGCGGCTTTTCCGGCGCAGGGGGCGGTGGCTGCTGAAACTGTTTTTCTATCGACCTCGATGATTCAGGCTGACTCAGAAACAACACCAACTGCTGGTAAGCTTGATTAATTTCTGTTAATCGTTGTTGAGCTTTTTGTTGCAGGCGATCGTTGTGGGCAAACCGATCGGGATGCCACACAAACGCTAAATCCCTGTAAGCGCGCTTAATTTCTTCTAAGGAAGTTCCAGGCTCAATTTCGAGGATTTCGTAGCATCGATTAATGTCAGCCATAGGCTTCGGGCAGGTGTTTGTAAATTCGCGTGAAGCGAAGCTATCCCCTAGGGAATCGTACTTAACATCTTCTACTATTCTCAGCCAAGCTGCACAGTAAGCCGAGATCCGATCGAGTGTCAAGCGTCCTCAAGTCTGCGGGCCATCCTTCCGGTCGATCAATGCAGGCGGACAACTGAGTACAATGAGAAAATCCTTTCGTGCGATCGGTATTTGTGTCTGTGTCGGCAAATCAAGCTCCCATCTTCATCTTAGTTGACGGCCACTCCCTGGCCTTTCGCTCCTACTTCGCCTTTGCCAAAAGTCGAGACGGAGGCTTGCGAACTACGACAGGCATTCCCACCAGCGTCTGTTTTGGCTTTCTCAAGTCGCTGCTGGAAGTTATGGCCGCCCACGACCCCCAGTACATGGCGATCGCCTTTGACCTCGCCACACCCACATTTCGCCACGAAGCAGACGAAACTTACAAAGCCGGTCGTGCGGAAACTCCCGAAGATTTTATTCCCGATATCAAAAACCTGCAAGAACTCCTCACCTATTTGAATTTACCAGCAATAACTGCTCCCGGCTACGAGGCGGACGATGTTTTGGGAACTTTGGCAAACAAAGCCAGCGCGGCGGGTTATCAGGTTAAAATCCTCACGGGCGATCGAGATTTGTTTCAATTAGTAGAAACCGAAAAACAAATCAGCGTATTATATTTGAGTACCGATGAACTCAGGCGATCGGGCAAAGGCAAATCCCAAGAATACGGCCCGGAAGAAGTCAAAGCCAAACTCGGTATTTTGCCCGAACAAGTAATAGATTACAAATCCCTCTGCGGCGACAAATCCGACAACATCCCCGGAGTCAAAGGCATCGGCGACAAAACCGCCCTGCAATTGCTGGAAGCTTACAATTCCCTTGATGGAATTTATGCAGCCATAGACGAGATTAAAGGAGCAACTAAGAAAAAGCTAGAAGAAGGCAAAGAAGCTGCTTATCATTCTCAACGCATGGCGACAATTGTCCAAGACGTGCCATTAGAAATCAACTTAGAAGATTGCCAGTTGATAGGTTTTGACGAATCAGCCTTGATTCCCATGCTGGAAAAGTTGGAATTTAAGACATTTTTAAACAAAGTTAAACAAATTCAAAAGCGTTTTGGTGGCGTAGAAGAACCATTGGCAAAGGGCGGGCAAGATGCCCACCCCACAATCAATTCAATCGACAGTGGAACAGGCATCTTGACTGTTGCCGACAGTGGAACAGGTATCTTGACTGTTGCCGACAGTGGAACAGGCATCTTGCCTGTTGCTTTGGGCGGGCAAGATGCCCACCCCACAATAGATAAGTCACCTGCAACTTCTGAAAGTTCAGAAGCAGATGAATTGTGGTTTTGGACTCATGATGACACCAAAGCCGCCCAGCAGGAAAACCAACTGCCAATTAAACCCCGAATAATTCAAACAACCGAACAGTTAAACGAATTAGTCCAACTGCTGGAAACCTACACGGACAAAGCCTCACCCGTGGCGTGGGATACCGAAACCACCGCCTTAGAACCGCGAGACGCCGAATTAGTCGGAATTGGCTGCTGTTGGGGAACCGGAGAACAAGATTTAGCTTACATTCCCACGGGACACAAAACGGGCACAAACTTGGACAAAGCCACAGTTTTAAATGCTTTGCGTCCGATTTTGGAAGGTGAGAATTATCCGAAGGCGCTGCAAAATGCTAAATTTGATCGATCGATCCTGCGCTGTCAAGGAATTAAACTAGCCGGAGTCGTCTTCGACACCATGCTAGCCAGTTACGTACTCAACCCAGAAACTAGCCACAGCCTCAGCGAATTGTCAAGGAAATACTTAGTCGAGTCAGAAGACAATCACAGTGTCAGCGAATCGTTAAGGGAATACTTACGCAATAATCCCAAAAATTATAATCAATTAGTACCAAAAAACAAAACAATTGCTGACATCAGCATTCGAGAAGTAGCCGACTACTGCGGCATGGATGTTTACACTACATTTCACTTAGTTGGGGAACTTAAAGCCAAATTGAAGAAAGATGATAGAACTAGCTTTCCCGGAAAAACTTTGGAGGGGTTATTGCTGGAAGTAGAACAGCCCCTAGAACCAGTTTTAGCAGAAATGGAACATTGCGGAATTCGCATTGATTCAGCTTATCTCAATACACTTTCCCAGGAGCTAGAAAAGAGCTTAACAGAAATAGAAGAAAAAACTTATCAAGCCGCGGGGAGAAAGTTTAATTTAGGTTCCCCGAAACAACTCAGCGAAATCTTGTTAGAAAAAATTCCGGCTCAGTTTCAGAAAAAGTCTCGCAAAACTAAGACAGGATACTCTACAGACGCGGCTGTCTTGGATAAATTGCAAGGAGACCACCCGATTGTAGACGATTTATTAGAACACCGAACATTATCCAAGTTGAAATCAACTTATGTCGATGCTTTGCCGCAGTTAGTGCGTGCGGATACCGGGCGAGTGCATACAGATTTCAACCAAGCTGCAACGGGTACGGGAAGGCTTTCTTCTTCCAATCCAAATTTACAAAATATTCCCATCCGCACCGAGTTTTCGCGGCAAATTCGCAAGGCTTTTTTACCGGAAGCAGGTTGGCTGATGGTGTCGGCTGACTATTCTCAAATCGAACTGCGAATTTTGGCTCATTTGAGTCAAGAACCTCTCCTGGTAGAAGCTTACAAAAATAATCAAGATGTGCATACCTTGACGGCTCAACTGTTGTTTGAAAAGGAAACAATAACGCCCGATGAAAGACGGTTTGGCAAGACGATTAATTTTGGGGTAGTTTATGGTATGGGGGCGATTAAGTTCGGGCGATCGATGGGCAAAACGCCCGCAGACGGCAAAGAGTTTATTAAGCGATTTAACGAGCGTTACAGTAAGGTTTTTGAATTTTTGGAGAAAGTAAAAAAAGAGGCGATCGCCCTCGGCTATGTTACCACAATTCTAGGCCGCCGCCGCTATCTAAACTTTGACAAAAATGGCAGCCTCCGCCGCTTACAAGGCAGCAATCCCGAAGACATTCGCTCAAACGAACTTAAATCTCTCAGCAGAGATGACGCCCAATCTTTGCGGGCGGCAGCCAACGCTCCCATTCAAGGTTCCAGTGCTGATATCATTAAACTTGCCATGATTGAGGTACACAAAATTTTGCAAAACTATCAGGCGCGGCTGCTGCTGCAAGTTCACGATGAATTAATCTTTGAAGTACCTCCCGATGAATGGGAAGAATTGCAGCCGAAAATTAGAAGTGCGATGGAAAATGCTCTGCCACTTAGCGTACCGCTGATAGTTGACATCCACGCTGGGCAAAATTGGATGGAAACTAAATAAAACACAGAAATATGAGCCAAACTAAAATCGCCATTTTCCCCAAAATAAAAACCTTAAGTGCAGTTGCTCTGCTATTGCTACTATTTGGTTGTCCGCAAAAGTTTGCACCGAATAACTATGCTGTCAAGCGAGTCAGCGACGGCGACACCCTTGTCGCCAGCGATAGCGCCGGCAAAGATATCAAAGTGCGTTTTGCCTGCATAGATGCACCGGAAGTCGCGCACACCAATGCTGAAAAAAATAGCAAAGCAGCAGCAAAAAAAAATCAGTTTAAGTGGGGAAATCTAGCGCACCAAAGAATGCAGCAGCTTGTCAATCAAGGGGGCGACCGCGTTGTTTTGACCGTCACCGATACTGACCGCTACGGTCGCAAAGTTAGCGAAGTTCGCTTGCCAAACGGCACATTTGCCCAAGAAGTTTTGATCCGCGAAGGATTAGCAATGGTTTACCGTCCTTACTTGAAAAACTGTCCGAGTGCAAGTATTCTGGAACAAGCGGAAGCCGAAGCTAAGAAAAATCGCCGCGGCGTTTGGGGAGATTCTAAGTTTGTTCCTGCTTGGAATTTTCGGAACAGTGATAAATGATCGGAAGCAGGAAGAAGCCCGATGGAAGCCGGAAGAAGGAAGAGGGTAGAAGTACGAACTAACTCTTGCCTTCGGAGTTTTGTTCGTCTAGTATAGCCACAAGTTTCAGCCTATTTGTATATGGACAGGGACTGAATTATGTTATTTACCTGGAATCTGCGAACCTGTATCAGAGATTTACAGTCTTGGACTCACTCAGGTCTTGTTAAACCCGGTCTATACTATAAATTTTAGGTTTAGCTGCGCCGCGTCCGCCCAGAAACTGGTTGCTCAGCGGATGCCGCCCTAATTTAGTAGAATACAATCAGGACGAGGTTCTGCTCCTACGGTGTGCAATCTGTGGAGTTTCGGCGATAGCTGACGCCAGATTCATCTAAAACCAGACATGAGTTCGATCGCACTTTTCTCCGACCTGTTTTTTCGGAAAAGTCAACAAATGTGATAGGCTCCAGATAAACTAATAGACTGCTGACAAAAGCGGTCTATTGCAATCACCCAAAATTAACTTTAAGGGACATCAATGAATTTCAAACATCTGGTTATTTCCGGCCTGGCGCTGATCCTCGGTACTGCAATTGTAGGAAATGCGATTGCTCAAGAACTGACCGAAAACGAAAAAACGGTTATTTGTCGCTTAAAAACAGAAGTTGACCAGCGGAAAGGCAACGGTCAAAAATTAGTATTTGTGCCGTTGCTGGGCCAAGTTCGCAAGCAAGTTTCATCTCCTTTTAGAGCAACGCTGCATCCTAATGTGGAGTATGTTTTTGTTGCCACTTGCGACGGAAATTGCCAGGATTTAAACTTATCTCTCAAGGATGCCAGCGGTCAGGAAATCGCTGTGAGTCAAAAAACAGGCGAACTGGCGTCAATCTCTTTTACTCCCCCATCCCAAGGCGAATATCAAATCAGTGCTAAGCCTGGGGAATGCACGACGGCGGAGGGTTGCAGTTACGGCCTGGGAATCTTCGTTCCTGCCTCTGCAAACGTACCTAATGCTTCAAGAATTCCTGCTGAGATAGCACAATTTCGACTTTGCCAGTAGGGGAACAGCGATAGAGTTGTGGGTTGCGAGTAGAGTAGAGTTTTCAATCAGAAATCTAACTCGTAACTTGCAACTTATAACTCGCGACTTAGATCGCAACCACGCCCGACGGTGAGTACGTTCTTAATTATTACTGAAACCATGCCTTTGACTGGTTCTTCCTTCTTGCTTCTGCTATAATTTGTGACGCATAACTCGTCCAAACTGTCAAGCCGGTCGAGCTGTGGAACCCTGCAAAGACCCAATAACTACCGAAACCTAGTCCGAAGCCAGAACTTTATTTACCCTCCGGCAGGCATCAATTAGAATATAGATGGTGCCTCTCAAAGGTGACGAGTACATTGCCCATGTCTTTAACCTTAGCTTTGAAAAATCAACTGCAGAACCGTCCTCAAATAGGGTTGAAAAGTCTGTTGGGCCGCTTGGGTATCAGGCAGAAAATCGGCTGCGGATACGCCTTGGTCATTAGTATTGCCGTTTTGGGTGCTGTGGCGGGACGGGGAGTAGAATCCTATCACAAACAGCAAGTTAGAGAAAAACTAGCGATCGACCGAGATAAAGCGGAAATCCTGACAAACCTCAATCATACGGTGCAGGAAGTCAGAATTCAGCAGCAAGAGCTGGCGAGTCTGACGGCCAAACCGCAAATTTTCGATCGCCAACGCTCGGAATTCCTGACTCGTGTTGCTCAGATGAGCGGCATCCTCGAACAACTGCAAACCCCGTCGCAGACGAAGAATCCCGAGATTGCCAAAGACTACCAACAGCTTCAACAGTTCGCTCAAGTCAACGGCAAAACCGTAGAATCATACTTTCAACAAGTACAAAAGTTGTTGGCTGCTGCGAAATTATCTGCTTTGAATCCGAAGCAGCAGCAGGCTTTGGGGCAGAACTTGAACAATTTTGTGGCGGGCGAAACTGCTTTGAAACTCAAACAGTTTTCCGAGGATTCAGCCCAACTGGCCACCAACTTTCGCGATAAAGCAGATGAGGCATTTAGAACCTACGAGCAAGCAGAAAAACTTGGAACTCTGATTCTGGTTGGCTCTCTAGCAGTATCCGCTGGTCTGGCAGCCGTACTTGCAGCATACACCAGCCGGGCGATCGCTCGCTCCTTAGAAGCCACCACCCTCATCGCTCAGCGAGTGACAGAAGAATCAAACTTTGATTTGCAAGTACCCGTCACTACCTCTGACGAAGTGGGAATGCTGGCAATTGCTCTCAACGAACTGATTCAGCGGGTAGCAGAATATACAGAAGACTTGCACGAAGCAAAAGTAGCAGCCGAAGCTGCCAACCGCTCCAAAAGTGCATTTCTCGCCAACATGAGCCACGAACTACGCACCCCCCTCAACGCCATCATTAACTACAGCGAAATGCTGCAAGAAGATGCTCAAGATTCCGGTTCAGAAGACTTTCTCCCGGACTTAGAAAAAATTCAAACCGCAGGCAAACACCTGCTGGATATGATTAGCGACATCCTCGACATTTCCAAAATAGAAGCCGGTCACGTCACGCTTTATTTGGAAAACTTCGACGTGGCAACGATGATTGAAGAAGTGATGACTACGGCTCAACCGCTAGTAGAAAAAAAAGGCAATGCTTTAGCATTGAAAACAAAAGGCGAACTCGGCACAATGTACGCCGACCAACCCAAAGTGCGGCAAATTCTCCTCAATTTGCTCAGCAATGCTGCCAAATTTACCGAAAAAGGCGTCATTACTATCGCCGTCGAAAGAATCAAAATTGAAAAATCAAGATCGGCGAAACAAAATAAAAATAATGATTTTCAATCGGGTTCAAACTACACTTCTCAAGTTTTAATGTTTCGAGTCAGCGACACCGGCATCGGCATGACGGACGAGCAATTAGAGCAGATATTCAAACCTTTTACCCAAGCTGATGCTTCGACTACCCGCAAGTACGGAGGCACTGGTTTGGGATTGACAATTAGCCAGCGTTTGTGTCAAATTCTCGGCGGCGAAATTAGCGTCGAAAGCGAAGACGGTAAAGGTTCAACTTTTATTGTCAGTCTCCCGGAACGGGTGGTGATGCAGGCTTGAAAACAGTTGACAGTTGACAGTTGGCAGTTGACAGTTGGCAGTTGGCAGTTGGCAGATATTCAAGGAAAAAGAAAGAGGGAGGAAGGAATAGATAAATTTTAAAATCTATTGATATATTAATTATCAAAATAAAGAATAATAGACCTCTTGCAAAAATAATTAGAACGGACTCTGGGGCCCATCCCATCAATTGATGAAAAGGATTTTTGCAAGAAGTCTAATTAACAACCCGATCCGGACTAACGCACAGACTCTATCTGTATGTGCGCCGTGTGCACCTTACATATAGGGGTTATGCGTAAGTTTTGATAATTCCCAGGTTTTGACCTGGGAATATAGCAATCTTAAAGAACAAAGCCTTGTACAAAAGTAGTTTTCAAGACTCCTTCAAAAGTGCGTTCTGTCTTGTCCACCAGCACAACGACATTGCGCCTGTTCGGAGACAAACGAACTTCTCGGATTGAATAAGAGAACACCCAATCTTGAAAATTGTTCAGCGTTCCGAGGACACGCTGCCGACCGTTATGATTAATTACAAGACGCATGGCCGCGCTTTCTTTGCCAGCCGAAGCATTTTTTTGCCGCTGTTCCAGACGAATTTGTAAAGGCTTTGCTGTATTGACTTTGACGGCGACGGTCTCGCTTCCATTGGCTCCGGGAGTACGAGAAATAATGTTCAGTTTAGTTCCAGCTTTGGGAGGAGTTAACTTCAAATTTTGCCTGCTATTCCAACTTTTTTTAAGCAAGTCATCTTCTGCCATTTTAGTGCTTTTATTCGAGTCGGGTTCGCCATATTTAGTTTCGATACACCCATTTTTGATGCAGGAATTTGCAGCAACTCGAACAATTTGCAATTCGGCTTTGGGAATTCCCGCTCCAGTATCTCTGGAACTTTCTAGATACAAGTAGTAATTGCTGTCGGCGGAAAAACCCGACATCCGGTGTGCGGCACGCCACGTACTTGCCAAAGCTTCAGGGGCTAGTGCGATCGCGGCACTTGCTATAATACCTAACGAAATTAAAGGTAAAATTTTCATAGTTATATTTTCCAGGTGTGAGAGTTATAGCGGCTGTTATTGATGAGTAAAACAATAACGCTTTGGGTTTAGCTATAGGACTGTGACGCTTCTCAAGTCCTCTCTCCTATTTACATAGATGTTTCTCCATTTTCCGCAGGAAACTGTTTAAGAATATGCCGTTTTTTCAAGTGGCACTAGCAAGCATTTTTAAGGTGAGAGTTGCTTTTATCCAAGAGTGCAACTTTTAGGGGCGACAGTTTGCTTTTCGCTGCCAGAGACTGCGACAAAGGACGGAAATACCTATCTAAAGATAGGGGAACACCGATCCGATCGCCCTTCGCAACTCCCTACAATGAGAATTGTACGGGCGATCGAGCAATTGCCTCTACAGCACTCATCATTTTCAATTCAGGGAATCAAAATTTATGCAACCGAATAATCCAAACCAATTTACCGAAAAAGCCTGGGAAGCCCTCGCGCGCACCCCAGAAGTTGTCAAAGCAGCCCAACAGCAACAGCTAGAAAGCGAACATTTGATGAAAGCTTTGCTGGAACAAGAATCGGGACTGGCTAGCAGTTTATTTAATAAAGCTGGAGTGACTATCGCCAAATTGCGCGATCGCACTGATGAGTTTATCAGCCGCCAGCCGAAAATCACTGGCGCTGGCGGCAACGTTTATCTCGGTCGTTCCCTAGATACCCTGCTAGACAGGGCTGAAGCTTATCGCAAAGAGTACGGCGATGAATTTATCTCGATCGAGCATTTGATACTAGGGTACGTTAAGGACGATCGCTTCGGCAAAAATCTGCTGCAAGAATTTAAACTAGATGAAGCCAAGCTCAAAAATATTATTACCCAAGTCCGGGGGAACAACAAAGTGACAGACCAAAATCCAGAAGGCAAATACGAAGCGCTGGAAAAATACGGCCGAGATTTGACAGAAGCCGCACGTCAAGGCAAACTCGATCCAGTTATCGGACGGGATGACGAAATCCGCCGCACGATTCAAATATTGAGCCGCCGCACCAAAAATAATCCGGTATTGATTGGGGAACCGGGAGTAGGAAAAACTGCGATCGCCGAAGGACTCGCCCAGCGAATTATCACCGGAGATGTGCCGCAATCTCTCAAAGACAGACAATTAATTAGCTTAGATATGGGCGCGTTAATTGCCGGTGCAAAATTCCGGGGAGAATTTGAAGAACGTTTGAAAGCGGTGCTCAAAGAAGTGATGGACAGCAACGGCAAAGTCATCTTATTTATCGATGAAATTCACACCGTTGTCGGGGCCGGCGCGACTCAAGGCTCGATGGATGCCGGCAACTTGCTAAAACCCATGTTAGCGAGGGGAGAATTGCGCTGTATCGGTGCTACAACTCTCGACGAATACCGCAAATATCTCGAAAAAGATGCGGCATTAGAACGCCGTTTTCAACAAGTTTATGTTGACCAACCGACAGTTGAAGATACTATTTCGATTTTGCGGGGCTTGAAGGAACGCTACGAAGTTCACCACGGTGTGAAAATTTCCGACAATGCGTTAGTAGCGGCGGCTACTTTGTCAACTCGATATATTAGCGATCGCTTCCTTCCCGATAAAGCGATCGACTTAATGGACGAAGCAGCGGCTAAACTCAAAATGGAGATTACCTCCAAGCCGGAAGAACTCGATGAAATCGATCGCAAGGTTTTGCAGCTAGAAATGGAAAGACTGTCGCTGCAAAAAGAAAGTAATGCTGCATCGATTGACCGTTTGGAAAGATTGGAAAAAGACTTAGCCAATCTCAAGGAACAGCAAGGCGGTTTGAACGCCCAATGGCAATCAGAAAAAGGTGTTATCGGCAGCATTCAGAACATTAAAGAACAGATTGACAAGGTTAACATTGAAATTCAACAAGCTGAATTAAAATATGACCTTAACCGCGCTGCTGAGTTGAAATATAGCAAGTTAACCGAATTGCAAAAACAACTACAAGAAGCAGAATCTAAACTGGCAGCAACTCAAACCACTGGTAAAACTTTACTCAGGGAAGAAGTCACGGAATCTGACATTGCTGAGATTATTTCTAAGTGGACGGGAATCCCGATCAGCAAGTTAGTTGAATCGGAAATGCAGAAACTTTTGCAGTTGGAAGATGAACTGCACAAACGGGTAATCGGACAGGATGAAGCGGTGACGGCGGTTGCAGATGCAATTCAACGATCGCGCGCGGGTTTAGCCGATCCGAACCGTCCCGTTGCGAGTTTTATCTTCCTCGGCCCTACGGGTGTAGGTAAAACCGAGTTGGCGAAAGCATTAGCATCTTATCTCTTTGATACCGAAGAGGCGATCGTGCGAATTGATATGTCGGAATACATGGAGAAACACGCAGTTTCGCGCTTAATCGGTGCGCCTCCGGGATACGTTGGCTACGATGAAGGCGGACAATTAACTGAGGCTGTCCGCCGCCGTCCGTATTCGGTAATTCTATTCGATGAAATCGAGAAAGCGCACCCGGATGTATTCAATATCATGCTGCAAATTCTGGATGACGGCCGCGTTACCGATGCTCAAGGTCACACAGTAGACTTTAAGAATTCTGTGATTATTATGACATCGAATGTCGGCTCTCAATACATCTTGGATGTGGCAGGAGATAACGAAAAAATGCGGAGTCTGGTGATGGAGGCGATGCGGGGAACTTTCCGCCCGGAATTCTTGAACCGGATTGATGAAACGATTATTTTCCACGGTTTGAGTAAGCCGGAATTGCGGCAAATTGTGCTGTTGCAAGTTAAGCGTTTGGAAAAACGGTTGGCCGATCGCAAAATGTCTCTGAAATTGTCGGAATCGGCGATCGACTTCTTGGCAGAAATTGGTTACGATCCCGTTTACGGTGCGCGGCCTCTGAAGCGGGGAATTCAACGCGAGTTGGAAACGCAAATGGCGAAGGGTATTTTGCGGGGAGATTTTGCTGACGGCGATACCATTTTTGTGGATATCGAGAATGAAAGGTTGGCGTTTAAAAGGCTGCCGGCCCAGTTGGTGACTGCGAAATAATTTGAGTAGGGTGGGCTGCGGCCCACCTTATTTTTTTTGAGGCGGTGGTTCTTTTTTTGACCGCAGATGTAGGCGGATGGACGCGGATGGGATTGCGGGCGATCGTTCTTAAGGGCGATCGCTTTCTGATTTATCTTTTTTCTGCTCTTGGCGTTCTCTAACAGATTTAGTCAGCAGGTACGTTGCCAAACTGCTAACGGATCTGCTGTCTTCTTCTGCCCATTCTTCCAGAGCTTTTTGAATCTCCTCTGGCAAGTATGCGGTAACTCGTCCCCGTGAAGCCATTCGTTGTACTGCAAAACATTTCAACAAAATCCATCTTACGCCGTTTTGAGTTAAAACCGATAAAATTATTTCATTTTATGTCGTTTTATATTATTGTACGTCATAATGTGTTATGCTGCCACCTGTAAACAGTCAAAAGCCAGCCCCTTACTGTGGAAGGTTCCGGGCTGGCTCTGGCTCCAACATTCAATGGAGACGAATTCTATGATGACATATAAACAACGCTTGTGTTGTTGGGCGATCGCCCGTCTGTTACCCACTCAGCAATGGATTATTGTTGCCCGCTTCCGCAGCCGTTCAGATGCAGACGGGCATTTTCAGTTTCTGCGACAAACTATACCTCACGTTAAGTTTGAGGTTGTGTTCGATCGCAGTGGGGAAAGTCACCGTTTATCGGCGTTGGGCCGTCCTTCCAATCCTGTCACCAGCGCGTTATAAAGGGTAATTTGCGCGGCGGTTTCAGTTAAATAAACATTGGCGATCGCACTTTTTTTGATAAGTGCGATCGGCCGTACCCTCTCAGCCAAATCAGAATTTATACTGGGGTGGCCTCAAGACTAAAATTCTCGGAACAGGACTTTCTCAACCTTGGGCTGTGGTAAAATGATCGTATCCACAACACTTTCTCGTTACTTAAAAATATGCGATCGAAACTAGAAGAAATTACGCTTCAAGACAGAAATGCTGCAGAAATGGAAATTCGCGATAATCGGCAGCAAATTAATTACGACACCAAACAGTATCCAGTCGAAATACTCGTTCAAAAATATATGGAAGGAATTGACGATGATACTAATAAGTTGTTTATTCCTGACTACCAACGTGAAATGACTTGGGATGAAGCAAGGCAATCAAAGTTTATCGAATCTGTAATTTTGGGGCTACCAATACCTTATCTATTCGTTGCTGATATCGGTGATGATGAAAATGATGAATCACGTTTAGAGATCGTAGACGGTGCAGAACGCATTCGTACTCTAACCAGATTTGTCAACAACGAATTAACCTTAAGTGGACTGAAAAAATTAGAGCATTTGAATGGATTTAAGTTTAGTGATTTACTCATGCCTCGTCAGAGGCATTTCAATCGAACTACACTTCGGGTAATCCAACTAAGCAAAACTGCAAATGAGGAATTCCGAAGAGATTTATTTGAGCGGCTACAATCATTTTAATAGCAAAGTAAATACATTTGAAAGAGAGCCAAAAATCTCTGGGTATTAGTTTGGGAAATAAAAAATTTGTTGTGTGTATTGAATATGTCTGCGATCGACTGCTAGGATAATCATGGAAACTGTACTATTCGACTTTAATACACGCGCTAAAGATGTGGATGATTACTTCATTTTTCTGGAGAGCTTGGAAAAACAGACAACAAAGTTAGCTGTATTCGATCCTGCTGGCACATACAAAATACAAAGTCTCGATCCTGAGTTAGCAAAAACCCTGAGAGCTAATGGTTTTTTGTTACTGTATAACTTAGTTGAATCCACTATGCGAAATGCGATTGAAGCCATATTCCAGGAGCTCAAAAATAAAGGAATCTCCTTTGACCGACTCAAACCCAAAATCAAAGTAATTGTCCTCCAAAATCTGAAAAACCGTTCTCCTCAAAAAATTCATTTAACAATCAACCAAATCTCTACAGATATCATCACAGCTACATTTGAGCGCGAGGAACTGTTTTCAGGAAATGTGGATGCTAGGTTGATTAAAGAAATAGCAGAAAAATATGGTTTTTCATATCAAACAGACTTTACTAAGACCAAGAACGGGCAAAATCTTGTAGTTGTTAAAAGCAACAGGAATGATTTGGCGCATGGGATTAAGTCTTTTGAGGAAGTGGGGCAAGATCAGGCTATTGAGGAACTATTAGAAATGAAGGAAGAAGTCGTAGAGTATTTGACGCAAATACTGGAAAATATCAGAGATTATCTTGACAATGAAGAGTATTTGGAGTTACCCGCAGGTACTCCTTAATTTTTATAGTTCTAGACTCGCAGGTGTCCAGAAACCGGGTTTTTGCAAGAATACTTCCTACAGCCTGCAGAAACAGCAAAAAACCAGGTTTCTCGCGCCATCAACCTAAAATGACGCAATTACGTTAAAAAACCGGGTTTTGGCGGCCAGAACTGATAACTTACTTACGCACCATTACAGACTTAATTACAGCATTCGGGTGATACTTATTAGTCTGATAAAATCCCCCTTGACCAGCGCCATAAACTCCCCCAAATTGTTTTCCTTCAGCCTTGGGAACAAACATAATGTTTCTAGTGGGTTGCTTGGCAAATACAACCCCTTCTCTCATTTCATTATCCACGTTATAAGATAAAGTAGCCTTACCGTAAATTGCCTCAGCTTGTTTCAGAGTCATTCCCGGCCCAACGCCCTGAACTGTTTTATAATTAGAATTATCAGTCATTAAAAGTTCAATGACATCCGAATCTTTTAGCTTTGTACCGGCAGCGTAGATAATCCGATATTGCACTTTTCCAGACTGGCTGACAGCCACAGCATCAAAGTCTACCATAAAAGGAGACTGTACCTTAAACTGGGCCGTGGAACCCAGAGCCTTTTTCAATTGTCCGAAAGTCATCCCCACCTTCGCCGCTCCAATTGTGCGATCGGAAATTGTTAAACTTGCAGCAGGTGTTTTTTGAGCAGCATTTGCCGCTTCTCCCAGCACATTTGTAGCCCCAGGCGCAACAGCAGAACCGGGATCTGAAATTAAAGTCAGGTAACTGCCGATCGCCAGCAAAACAGCTATCATTGATCCAGACAAAACTTTAAGATTCAACATGACTAATTCTCCTAGATTTCAAATGCGACTATCTACCCGCATCTTTTTGACTATCCTCGGCCTCACCCTCCTAGTTTGGATTCTCAGAGGTGTTGGCCTCTTGACATTCATTCCCGGTGGTGTCATTTGGATACTGATTTTGCTGTCTTTTGTTGCGGGCATCCTCAGCACTTTACTCCGTCGGTAAGCCAGCATCCGGCAAATAACACATAACAATTAACAATTCAAAATTAACAAATTATTTTAATTTTGATTGTTTAATAGCCTTTCCCACCGTCACATTTAACTGAGCGCCGATCAGCATCACCAAAGAAGAAATATCCAGCCATAGCAGCAACACAATAAAACTTCCGATTGTGCCGTAAGCCCAACTAAAATTGCCCACATGCAAAACATAAAACCGAAATAAAGCTGAAAACAGTGCCCACAAAATAGCTGCAAAAACAGCTCCCGACAAAATAGGAATATCTGGTTGGTGGCGGCTCGGCCCGTAGCGGTAAACAAAGGCAAAGGCAACTGATACAATGCCCAAAGAAATCGGCCACCGCCACAGCCGCCAAACAGCTAATAGTTGCGACTCTAAAGGGCAATTGCCGGCGAGCAGCAAGCAATTTTGGACATCTTTTAAATCGCAATTGGCGACGGACTCCAGCAGGCAACTCTGGCGGGCAATAGCTTGTACAATTAAGTCGCTGACAAATACTACTCCCGATGCTAGAATTAACAGCACAATTGTACCGATACTCAGCGCCAGAGAAATAAGTTTGGCTTTCCAAAATGGTCTAGTTCGATCGCTCGGGATGTCATGGATGCGATCGAGTGCAGCCATCGCCGCGCTCATTACTCCAGAAAATGCCCAAATCGCCCCAAGAAAGCTCACCGAAAATAGCCCTTTACTCCGAGTTAACAGAATTTCTTTGATTAAGCCACCAATTAAATTCCGCACGTCATCGGGTATAACTTCGCCCAAAAGACGGGCGATTTGATACAGTGTTGACTGCAAAGGTTCAAACAGGGCGATCGCAGATAAGATAGCCAACAGCCCCGGAAACAGCGCCAGCATAGAATTGTAGGCCATTTCGGCAGACAGCCCCGGCAAGCGCTGCTCTCCTGCCTTCGCGCCGACTTCCTTGAGCGTGCGCCAAGTCAAACACCGACAAAACAGCCAAAAACCACCAAATTTCCGTTTGAGAGTTCGAAGCAGCCTTAAAAGCGCCTTAAACAAAGCTAAAATCAGGTAGCGCAACCAGTAAAAAATGTTCATAGCGCACAGGCAACGAGGCGAAAGATGAGGTACACAAGTCGTTAATTAATTAAGCCATTATCAACTCGCAATTGCCAATTCCCAATTGCCAATTCCCAATTCCCCAATTCCCCAATCTAAAATCTAAAATCTAAAATCAATATTATGGATCAGGATGTCAGACAGTGGTTAGATGAAATCAAGCGGCTGCAACAGCAGTTAACAGAAGTTTCGCGCGATCGAGATGAGGCCGGTGAAAGTGCGGCTCAGTGGCGCCAACTCTACAATACCGAAGCCGAGCAGCGGCGGAATGATGCTAAATTAACTCAGCAAAGCATCGCTTCTCTGGAAGCACAAATAGAGCAATTACAAAATTTTTCCCCCATTATGCCCGAAGGCGAGGATGCTGGAGTTGCTCGCCAGCAGGAAGTCGCACAACTGGAAACAGTAGGCGAACTTAAAGCTAAGTTAACAGAAGTTCTCCAAGAGCGCGATCGGGCGATCGAACAAGTTAAACAACTCACTCAAGCCCTCAAACAAGAAGAAGCCCGCCACGCCGAGACTAGCAAAAATTTAACTAGCGCCCTCGGAGATGCCGTTGACTTGCTCACGAAAGCCCAAAATCCTGCCCCTAGAAAAACAGAGACAGCATATTCTTTAGAAATCGTACCTGTTACCACGGGAAATCCGGGCGAAAGTGCGATCGAAATCCGCCACAATCGGGCAGAACTTTCGCCTTCTAAAAATCAGTTACTTCAGCTACCGCCTTTTAGTGAGTAATGATTAATCATACCAAATCCGCTTTTATCATCCGTCTTTTATTCAGTCCGCGCTTCAGTGGACTTCGTGTGTGTGTCGTAGCGATTTCACTCGCCGATTGATAAAATCGCTAACAAACCAGGATTGATATGATGCCTAACTTTCAAGCAAAAACCACAGTCCGATTGCCATAAACTAAAACACGATTTTGTAAATGATATCGCACGGCTCTTGCTAACACAACTCTTTCTAAATCTTTACCTTTGCGAACCAAATCAGACACTTCATCGCGGTGACTGACGCGCACAACATCTTGTTCGATAATCGGACCAGCATCTAAATCTGGTGTAACATAGTGAGCTGTTGCACCGATAATTTTGACCCCTCTTTCATAAGCTCTTTCGTAGGGATTTGCACCCACAAACGCGGGTAAAAATGAATGGTGAATATTAATTACATTGGGAAAATTTATGATAAAGTCTTGACTCAAGATTTGCATATATTTAGCCAAAACTACTAAATCAATCTTATATTTTTTAATAATTTCTAACTGTTGTGCTTCTTGAATAGCTTTATTGTCTTTAGTAATGGGAATATACTCAAAGTCGATACCGTATTGTGCGGCAAGAGGCTTTAAATTTTGATGGTTGCTGATGATCAGCGGAATTTCACCTCTGATTTCTTGAGATTGTTGTCGCCAAATCAAGTCTAATAAACAATGATCTTGACGGCTTACCCAGATCGCGATGCGTCGAATTTTTTGGGAGAAATGCAATTGCCAATTGGCTTGTAAGTCCTTGGCAATTTCACTAAAAGTAGGTGTTATTTGTTCGGTGGTTAAATCAAAATCATCTAATTGCCATTCTAGCCTGCTTAGAAATAATCCAGCGGTAAAATCTGTATGGTGATCCGCGTGGATGATATTGCCGTTGTGGGAGGCGATAAAATTGGCAAGTAAGGCGACGAGTCCTTTGCGATCGGGACAGGCAATTAACAGGGTTGCAGTAGGGCTAGTCATAATATAAGGACAAAATTGTCTCGCTGAGTCGATCGAGAAAAAATCGATATCACAGGGGTTTATTGATACGCTTGGGGGCGGGTTCTTCGGCCCACCCCACAATGGATTTTAACTGAGAGTGTAACAGGGATCTTGCCTGTTTCTATGGGCTTACGGGCGGGTTCTTCGGCCCACCCCACAAGAGATTTTCACTAAGAGTGGAACAGGCATCTTGCCTGTTTAGATCTTCCTTCTTCCTTCTTCCCTGTTCCCTCTTCCTTCTTCTAAAATCCCATCGCCCCAGCTACTGCATCCAAACTCGGAGCAATGCCGCTTTTAAATTGATTGTTGCTGTGATTAATTGCCGTATCCGGGTCTTTCAAACCGTTACCAGTCAACACACAAACCACCGTCGCCCCAGTCGGAACTTGGTCTTTCACCTTCAGCAAGCCGGCCACAGAAGCAGCACTCGCCGGTTCGCAGAAAATTCCTTCCTCGGATGCTAACAAACGGTAAGCGTCGAGAATTTCGGCGTCGGTGACTGCTGCAAAACTGCCGCGGCTGGCTTCGGAAGCGGCGATCGCCTGTTTCCAGCTAGCCGGGTTGCCGATCCGAATCGCCGTCGCCAGGGTTTCTGGGTTCGCCACTGGTTGGCCCGTTACCAAGGGTGCAGCCCCAGCCGCTTGAAATCCCATCATCTGCGGCAAGCGCGAACATTTTTTGGCTTGGTGGTATTGACAAAAACCCATCCAGTATGCTGTGATGTTTCCCGCATTTCCGACGGGAATGCACAGCCAGTCTGGGGCATCGCCTAAAGCGTCCACCACTTCAAAAGCACCGGTTTTCTGACCTTCTAAGCGGTAAGGATTCACCGAATTTACCAAAGTCACGGGGTAGTTAACAGCCATTTCGCGGACAATTT
The DNA here is from genome assembly GCF_036701795.1 of Microcoleus sp. N9_A1. NCBI lineage: Bacteria > Bacillati > Cyanobacteriota > Cyanophyceae > Oscillatoriales > Microcoleaceae > Microcoleus > Microcoleus sp. N9_A1. The sequence continues at coordinate 2,523 of NZ_JAUBRI010000068.1, read as the reverse complement.
CTAGGGCCCGATCGAAATTTCCCCCAATCGAAATTACTTCCGCACCGTAAAGCAAAGCTTGCGCCAGCTTGCCCAAAGCCACGTAACCTTCGGGAATCAACACGAAAGCTCGCATTCCCCCGCGTCTGGCGTAGGCGGCGGCAGAGGCCGAAGTATTGCCGGTACTGGCGCAAATTACAGCTTCGGCACCAGCTTCCTTTGCCTTGGAAATCGCCATTGTCATCCCCCGGTCTTTGAAACTACCAGTGGGGTTGAGGCCGTCGTATTTCACCAAGACGCGCACGTCTCTACCGATGAGAGAGGCGATCGCAGGTGCTGGAATCAGGGGAGTATTGCCTTCTTGAAGCGTCACTACCGGCGTGGTTTCCGTCACTGGCAGGTAGGGGCGATAAGCTTCGATCAAGCCGGGCCAGCCGTAGCGCTTCGGCGAGGCGGCGCGGGCAGCAGAGTTAGCAGCAGAGTCAGTAGCAGGTAGAATCAGGGTCACGATGTCAATGGTTTTAGGCAATGGCCAAGGAATTTACACTAATTTTAGCTCGATCGGTTAATTTGATGTTTAATACGATCGGTTCAGGTTAAAGTAACTTAATGGTGTGAATGTGTAGATATGTCTACTCAATTACTAATGTCAAATAATTCATCCACTCTTTCCCGGCCTCAAGTCACCGCGAGCAATCCCGAAATGGCTAGTTCTTCTACCCTATCGACCAGTTTTGCCCGCAAAGTAGATTTGGTAAAGTGCCCCTACCAAGCCGACCAGCAAGTTAAGTTCCTGCACTTGCAAGCGGAAATCGAATCCTTGCTGCTGGAAGTGCAAAGCCTCAAACAGCAACGGTCGATCGCTGGCTTGCCGGCTCTAGACCCCATTTCTGGCAGCAACAGCAATTAGCAGACAACAGTCGCTAATGCTAACTGTGCTGCCCCTGTGTTATAAAAACGAATGTTTTGCTACCCGCAGTATTTTTTGCCAAAAGTGCTAGAAATTCCTAACTGCGGATAGCGATCGCTAGCATTTGCTAAAACGCGCTTGCCTACTGCTCAACTCGTCTGCCACAAGCTGGCAACGAGCTGACATTTTACTGCGCTTTTTTATGGCGCTAATTTGTTAAGCCATGCTCATGGCATACGGAGAATCGAAATCTATTTATGACAGCATCGATCGAAAAACCACTAAATTTGACATCCGCAAGTGACACTTCCAACCTGCGCCTGAAAGATATTCTCAAAACCCTGCCGCGGGAAGTATTCGTCAAAAACCCCCGCAAAGCTTGGACAAAAGTAATCGTCAACGTTCTTTTAGTTGCTGTCGGTTACTGGGGAATAGCAGTCTCTCCTTGGTTTCTACTGCCCCTGATGTGGATTTTCACAGGCACCGGATTAACCGGTTTTTTTGTGATCGGCCACGACTGCGGCCATCGGTCATTTGCTAACCGCCGCTGGGTAAACGATTTAGTCGGACATCTCGCATTTCTGCCGTTAATTTTCCCGTTTCACGCATGGCGGCATGGACACAATTATCACCACAAGCACACCAACAAAATTGGCGAAGATAATGCTTGGCAGCCGATGACAGCAGCCGACTACGCTGCCGCGCCCAAAGCCTTACAAATAGCTTATAGTTTAATCTTCGGCCCGATGTGGTGGGTTGGCTCGATCGCCCACTGGGCAAAAGTACACTTTAAGTGGTGGCGCTTCAAAGGCAAACAGCAGCAAGAACAAGTGCGGTTTTCTGTGTTAGTAGTTTTAATCGGTGCTGCGATCGTATTTCCGACTTTAATTGCCACCACAGGCATTTGGGGATTCATCAAATTTTGGTTGATGCCCTGGATGGTTTACCATTTCTGGATGAGCACTTTTACCATTGTTCACCACACAGCACCAGACATTTCATTTAAAAAACCCGAAGAATGGAACGAAGCCCAAGCGCAACTATCGGGAACAGTTCACTGCGACTATCCCCGCTGGGTAGAGTTTCTGTGCCACGACATTAACGTGCACGTTCCTCACCACCTTTCAACTGCTATACCCTGGTACAATTTGCGCCTCGCCCACAGCAGCTTAAAGGAAAATTGGCAAGATCATCTCTACGAAACAGAATTTTCTTGGTCTTTAATGAAGCGGATTGCCGACAACTGTCACCTATACAATCCGGCTGGCGGTTATCAAACATTGCAGGAATTTAACGCTAAAACAAAGTAAGTTTTAAACGCGATAAATGCCAGAAAAACCCGGTTTGTCAAACACAACCGGGTTTTTCGATATTACAATCCGTAGCTTTTGTAATGGACAGAATCCGCGCCATACTGTCAATAAGCGGGTGTGCATCTAATTTTACAGTCAATTTTTCTACAATTCTTGTGGAACGGGCATCCTGCCCGTCTCTGTATTCAATTTAGATGCGTAACAGCTTATCACAATCCGTACCATTATTAAATCAGTCATTCCCAATCTAAAATCTAAAATCTAAAATCTAAAATCTAAAATCTAAAATCTAAAATCTAAAATCTAAAATCTAAAATCTAA